>JBKPLN010000131.1:0-14644 GCA_046731635.1 Pseudomonadota bacterium
TGATCCGCTGGCTGGGCCTTGAGCCGCATGCGCATGAACGCTGCGAGGGGTTCTCGAAGGGCATGCGGCAAAAGGTGGCCCTTGCCGGCGCGCTCGTGCACGACCCGAAGCTGATCATCCTCGACGAGCCATTGACAGGCCTCGACGCCGGCACTGCCCGGCAGGTGAAGAATGTGCTTCGCGAGCGAGTGCGTGCCGGCGGCACCGTCATCATGACAACGCATATTCTTGAGGTGGCGGAGCGCATGGCCGATCGCATCGGCGTCATTGCAGGCGGGCGGCTCATCGCGGAAGGCACGCTTGACGATTTGCGCCGGCAGACTGGTGAAACCGCTACAAGCCTCGAGGATACATTCCTCATGCTGGTGGCCGAACAGCCGGCCGCCGCCTGAGCCAGCCGGCTTCATTGACCTGGCTTGCCAGCCACGAATTGCGCCTTGGCTGGCGCGATTGGACTTCCCTGATGACGGCCGGAGGACGTACGCGCGCGCGCACCGCGGCCATCGCGCTGACCGCCTTTGCCGGTTTCATGCATGTGCTCGCCTATTGGACGGTGGCGAGCTTCGCCAATGCCAACCTGGCTTCCGACACGGCAACTCTGGTCGGCATTACCGGCTCGTTGGTCCTGTCATGGTCGCTGCTCCTGTCGCAAGGGATGGAATCGGTGACGCGTGCATTTTATTCGCGATCCGATCTCGATCTCGTCCTCACATCCCCGGCTTCGGCACGCAAAGTATTTGCCGTACGCATGGGGCGGATTGCTGCCGCATCCGTCGCAATCGCCGTGCTGTTGGCCGCGCCATTCATCAATGTTCTGGCCGTGCTGGGCGGCAGCCGATGGCTTTCGGCTTATGGTGTGGTCGCCGCCATGGGTGCCGTGGCAACGGCAGCGGCGCTATCGCTGACCGTTGCGTTGTTCCGCATTATCGGCGCGAAACGCACGAGGTTGATCGCCCAGATCGTGGCGGCAGTCATCGGTGCGGCGTTCGTTATCCTTTTGCAGATTGCGGCCATTTTTTCCGCCGGCAGCCTGTCTCGCTTCACCGCACTGCAGTCGGAGTGGATGCTGTCACACGCGCCCGACACGAGCAGCGCCTTCTGGTGGCCCGCACGCGCGGTGCTTGGAGATTACGCGGCGCTGGCCGGCGTCATGGCCTTCGGCATTGCTGCGCTCGGTGTGACCATCTGGCCATTCTCGCGGCGTTTTGGCGAGCACGCCGTGGCAGCCGCCGGTGTTTCCAGCGCGGTCGTGCGTCAGCGTCGATGGTCGCGCGGCTTTCGCCGCCGCTCTGCGAGCCGCGCGCTGCGGCACAAGGAGTGGACGCTTCTGCGGCGCGATCCGTGGCTCGTTTCGCAGACGCTGATGCAGATTCTGTATCTCATTCCGCCTGCGTTGCTTCTTTGGGTCACGTTCCATGACCGCAACGATTCATTTGTTGTGTTGATTCCGGTTGTGGTGATGGCGGCCGGACAGCTCGCCGGAGGCCTCGCGTGGCTATCGATTTCCGGCGAGGACGCGAGGCATTGTTTGCGGTCTCGGCATATTGACCGCGGCCGCGGCCGCGACGGTCATCCAGCTCTGCTTTCGCGTGCAGGCGCGGCGCAGCCAATTCCGTCGCAGGCAGACCTCATCCCGCCTCGCCACGTTCGCCGAGGCGCTCTCTTCGATCGCCTGGGCCGCGACAACCGCGCTGGCTGCCGCGCAAACCTGGGCTGCGCTCGGGACAGCGGCAATCGCCTTCGGCATCCTGGCAGGGGTCTGGCTGATTAGTCCGTCGCGGGCCTGACTTCTCAGGCAAAGGCCGCGCGCAAGCGCCCTCGGCCGAGCAGAATCCCGATCAAGATCATATTGAGAATATTGGCGCCGATCCCCGCGGCGAAGGCGGGCGCATAGTAACCGAAGTGATCGTAGAGAAGGCCGGCGAGCCAGCCGCCGAGGGCCATCCCACCGCCGCTAAAGAGAAGCAATGTCGGGATGCGCCACGAGGCCTCGGATGCGGGAAACAATTCGCGCAATGCCAGCACGTAGGCCGGGATGATCCCGGAGAATCCGAGGCCGAACGCCGCTGCTATCGTGAACAGGCCCGCTTCGTTTTGCGTAAAGAGAAACGCAGTCATCGACGCAGCCTGCCATGCCGAGCCGATCAGGACCGTCGCGAGCCCGCCGATCCGATCAGAAATGGCGCCCCAAATCTGCCGGCTCAGAAAGGCCGTGCCAAGCAGGACAGAGAGCATCAAGGCACCATTCGAGCGGGTAATGCCAAGATCGCTGCAGAAAGCGACGAGATGACCTTGCGGCATTGCCATTGGAACGCAGCACAGCACGGCCGCGACGCACATCGTCCCGAAAACCAGATTAGGCGGCCACCCAAAGACCCGCGCTTTCCCGGCGGCGGGATCGGACGAAGCGGCCGGCAAAACCAATTCCGGTGCCGTGCGAAAATAAAGCAAGGCGAGCGGAATGATCACGATAATTTCGGCCAGCGCGTACCAAAGCATGGTGTTGCGCCATCCAAAGGCGGCGATGGCGCGTTCGAACACGGGCGGCCAGATTGCGCCGGCCAGATAGCTGCCGCTCGAAATGAGTGCCAACGCCGAGCCGCGGCGGCGATCGAACCAGCGGCTTACATAGATGTACATGGGCGCGTTGATGCCGCCCAACCCGATCAGCCCGATGAAGAGCCCGTGACCGATCCAAAGCGGCCAGGGCGGGCCAATGGTCGAGATCGCAAGACCAAGGCCGATCATCAACGATCCGCAGATCACGGTCCATCGCGTTCCGACCTTGTCGGCGATCCTGCCCATCAGAATGCCGCCGAAACCGGAGCCAAGCCAGGCGAGGGCGCTGGCGAGCGCCGGGATCGACCGTGTTCCGTCGACCTCAGCCGCAATGTCCTTGAGCGCAACGGCGGTGATCCACGCCGCTCCGAATGCCATCAGCATCGTGACGAGCGCCACCGTGGCAACTGTCCAGGACGCTTTGCTTTCGATTGAGCAAGGCCGCGATTGCAACATCAAGGAGAGTTCCCGGCGGGACACTTTTCTGGCAGCCTAGGCCGCGTTTGACCACCCACATCGCCGTAGATCAGCTCTGTCTGCTGCATTGCGCCAAAATGCGCGCAACCGCCGGCCACGGAAATTTCCTTTTGCAAGCGGCGGCAATAACGAAATTGACCCAAACCTGTTGAGGTGTAGCTTTTCCGGGCGGTTCAGCGCTTTGCCACGCGCAGGACAAGCCTATATGAGTGGGACCCGGCGCCGTGGTGCGCCGCGACGACAAGGCCATCCATGCCGTTTCGAACGGTCAGCCTCGACGACAAATACGACCTGAGCCAGTCGCACGTATTCGTCACAGGTTATCAGGCGCTGATTCGCGCCTGCCTGATGCAGAAGGAGCGTGACCGGCGTGCCGGCCTGAATACCGCCGGTTATGTCACCGGCTACCGCGGTTCGCCGCTCGGCGGGCTCGACCAGCAATTCATGCGCGCAGCAAGACAACTTGTGGCTGCCGACATCAAGTTCCAGCCCGGCTTGAACGAAGACCTCGCCGCCACCGCGCTGTGGGGATCGCAACAAGCTGAGCTGCGTGGCGAAGGCAAATTCGATGGCGTGTTCGGCATGTGGTACGGCAAAGGTCCGGGCGTCGATCGGACTGGCGACGTGTTCCGCCATGCCAATTTGGCCGGTGCGTCGAGGAATGGCGGAGTCCTTGCCCTGATGGGCGATGACCACACGGCCGAATCATCAACGACTGCGCATCAATCCGAATTCCATTTCGTCGATGTGATGATTCCGATTCTCAATCCGGCCGGCGTCCAGGAAATTGTCGACTACGCGCAATACGGCTGGGCCATGTCGCGCTTCACAGGCGCATGGACCGCGCTCAAATGCATGCACGAGACCGTGGAGTCGACCGGGGTGCTCGATGGTTCGCTCGATCGCATGCAGATCGTGACGCCGACCGATTTCACCATGCCGCCAGGCGGCCTGAACATTCGCCTCACCGACACATTCCTCGGCCAGGAAGCGCGCCTGCACGACTTCAAGCGCGATGCCATGCTGGCCTTTGTGCGAGCCAACAAGCTCAATCGCATCGTTACTTCCGGAGGACGCGCACCGAAGATCGGCATCATTACCACCGGCAAAGCGTATCTCGACGTGCGCCAGGCCATCGATGAGCTCGGAATCGACGAGGTCAAATGCAACGATCTCGGCCTTCGGATTTTCAAGGTCGCCTGCGTTTGGCCCCTCGGTCGGCAGGAACTGGCGGATTTCGCGCAAGGGCTCGACCTCATCATTGTCGTCGAGGAAAAGCGCTCGCTGATCGAAGTGCAGGTCCGTGAAGAACTTTATGGCACGGCAAATCAGCCGGTCTGCATCGGCAAGAAGGACGAGCAAGGAAACTGGCTATTCCCGGTGAAGGGCGCGCTTGATCCGAACGATATCGCCATCTGTATCGGCGAACGGTTGCTGAGCTATGGCTCCAACGAAGAGCTCGCGGCAAACGTGGCCCGCCTGAAATCCGCGCAAGGCGCGTTGTCCGAAACGACGGATGTTGCGCAACGCATTCCATATTTCTGTTCGGGGTGCCCGCACAACACGTCGACACGCGTCCCGGAAGGCAGCCGCGCCTATGCCGGCATCGGGTGCCACTACATGGCGCAGTGGATGGACCGCAAAACGCTCGGCTACACCCAGATGGGAGGCGAGGGCGCCAACTGGATTGGCGAAGCGCCATTTTCCAACCGCGGGCACGTTTTCCAGAATCTTGGTGACGGCACCTACAATCACTCCGGCTATCTCGCGATCCGCGCTGCGATCGCCTCCGGCGTGACCATGACCTACAAAATCCTGTTCAACGATGCGGTCGCGATGACCGGCGGGCAGGCGAATGACGGCGGATTGACTGTGCCGCAGATCGCATCGCAGGTCGCCGCCGAAGGGGCGAAGCGCGTGGTCGTTGTCACCGACGAGCCCTGGAAGTACGGGAAAGACATCGAATGGCCGCGCGGGCTGACGGTGCATCACCGCGACGAACTTGATGCCATTCAACGCGAACTGGCCACTGTCCCTGGCGTCTCCGTGCTTATCTACGACCAGACCTGCGCTGCCGAGAAGCGCCGGCGCCGCAAGCGCGGTGCATTTCCCGATCCCGACAAGCGGGTGGTCATCAATGATCTGGTTTGCGAGGGTTGCGGTGATTGCGGCGTCAAATCGAATTGCGTATCGGTGCAGCCGCTGGAAACCGAATGGGGCCGCAAGCGAACGATCGACCAGTCGAGTTGCAACAAGGACTACTCCTGCCTGAAGGGCTTTTGTCCTTCCTTCGTGACTGTACACGGCGCGAAGCTGAAGAAAGGCGAGGCCCTCGCCGAGCCGAAAGAATGGCCGGCCCTGCCGACGCCCAAGACGCCGTTGCTCAATCATCCTTACGGGATCATCGTCACGGGTATTGGCGGGACCGGAATTGTTACGATTGGAGCCATCGTTGGAATGGCGGCGCATCTCGAAGGCAAGGGCGTCGGCATCATCGATATGGCGGGTTTGGCGCAAAAGGGCGGCGCGGTCTCGAGCCATATCCGCATCGCCAATACTCCGTCGGATATTCATGCCATTCGTATCGCGGCGGGCGGCGCTGACCTGGTCCTGGGCGGAGACATTGTCGTTGTCGGCGCCAAGAAAGTGCTTGGCGCGATGAAAACGGGAATTACGCGGGTTATCGTGAATACCGCGGAATTTTTGCCTGGCGATTTCACGCGCAACGCCGATTTTTCCCTGCCGACCGAGCGTCTCAGGCGTGCCATCATTGCTCATGCGGGTCGCGAGCGTACCCAGTACGTGGACGCCGGCCGGCTGGCGACCGCGCTGCTCGGCAACTCCATGGGCGCCAACATGTTCATGCTCGGCTATGCCTACCAAAGCGGAGCGCTGCCGCTTTCGGCGGAGGCCGTCGAGCGGGCGATCGAAATGAACGGCGAAGCCGTGGCAATGAATATTGCGGCGTTTCGTTATGGGCGCCGCGCTGTCGTCGATCCGAGAGGGCTTGAGGCACTGATCAAACCGCGGCCGCAGGAACAGAATGATTCACTGAAACTGTCGCAATCTTTCGCGGACACTGTGAATCGTCGCGTGGAATTTCTGACCGCCTATCAGAATGCGGGTTACGCACGCCGCTATCGAATCTGGGTCGAGAAAGCTCGCACGGTGGAAGCCGAAAAAGCGCCGGGGCATTGCGGACTTGCGGAAGCCGTTGCGCGCTACCTCTTCAAACTGATGGCGTACAAGGACGAATATGAAGTGGCGCGCCTGTATAGCGAAACCCCGTTCCTTGATCGGGTCAGATCGACATTCGACGGCGACAAGCTGCGATTCGAATTTCATTTGGCGCCGCCGTTGCTGGCGCGACGCAATCCGGAGACGGGCGAACCGAAGAAAATGTCGTTCGGTCCCTGGATCGTGAAAGTTTTTGCGCTGCTGGCGAAGTTCAGGTTCCTGCGCGGCACAGCGTTCGATCTTTTCGGATATTCGGCCGAACGCAAGGCAGAGCGCCGCCTGATCTCCGACTATGAGCAATTGCTCGAGGAGCTGCTGGAGCGGCTGACGCCGGCCAACCATCATGTTGCCGTCGCGCTGGCGACGATTCCCGAAAAAATCCGTGGATACGGGCCGGTCAAGCAGCGGCATCTGGCCGCGGCAAAGGCCGAAGAAGCGGCTCTGCGGGAGGAGTTTCGCTCCGGGGCGACGGGCTTTCTCAAGGCAGCGGAATAGCTTGGCCCCTGCACGACCCATTTACGTGTGATCTGATACTTGACCGCCATCCGGTGGTGTTTTCATATCGAGACAACAAGATCGTCACTGCAGACGGCGAGGGGTTATGGAGCCGCGCCGGCTCGCGCGGCCACACCGGGAGGACTGAGCTGTGGCGTCGAACGCCGCCGCGGGCGCGGAAACGTTTCCGAAGCTGTTGATCCGTAACGCCAAGGTCTGCGGCGCGCGACCGGCGATGCGGCACAAGGATCTTGGCATTTGGCAAACCTGGACCTGGAGCCAGACGCTGGACATCGTCCGCGCCTATGCCGTCGGTCTGCATAGGCTGGGCGTCAAACGCGGCGAGACCGTTGCAATCGTTGGTGGCAATAGGCCGAAGCTTTACTGGTCAGTGATGGCCGTCCAGATGCTGGGCGCGATTCCCGTGCCGGTCTACGCCGATGCTGTCGCCGACGAACTGGCTTATGTGCTCGCTCACGCTGAGGTTCGCTTTGCCGCGGTCGAGGACCAGGAGCAGGTCGACAAGATCCTGTCGGTCTTGAAGCGGCTCCCTCGGCTGGAGTTGATGGTCTACGACGAGAAGCGTGGTCTGCGCGATTACGACCACAGTCGCCTTCGCCCGATCGATGATGTTATCGACGAAGGCCGTAAGGCTCTGGCCGATCCCGCCGTCGTGGCCTGGCTGGATAACGAAATCGCGGCCAGCAAAGGCAGCGATCCTTCGATCATCCTCTACACGTCAGGCACGACCGGCGCATCCAAGGGCGTCGTGCTCACCAACGAGCGTTCAATACATGCCGCGGCCGATACTGTCGCTTTCGACAAGCTGACCGAAAAAGATGTGGCACTCGCGTATCTGCCGCTCGCCTGGGTCGGTGACCACTATCTCAACTACGCGCAAGGACTGGTTTCCGGCTTCTGCACCGCCTGTCCGGAAAGCCCTGACACGGCGATGAGCGATCTGCGTGAAATCGGTCCCACCTTCTATTTCGCGCCACCGCGCACGCTGGAGCAGCTGCTCACGCGCGTCATGATCCGGATGGAAGATGCCGGTCTCATAAAGCGAAAGGTGTTTCACTATTTCATTGGGGTGGCGCGACGCCATGGCGAGCGCATTCTCAACGGCGAAAGCGTGCCGCTGACGGGGCGGATGCTCTACGCAATCGGCAATGTCCTTGTCTATGGCCCGCTGAAGAACGTACTCGGCTTCTCGCGCGTGCGCATCGCCTATACTGCCGGCGAGGCGGTCGGGCCGGACCTTTTCAGCTTCTACCGCTCGATCGGGCTGAACCTGAAGCAGTTGTACGGGCAGACCGAAGCGTTTCTTTACGTGACGGCCCAGCCGGATGGCGAAATCTATGCCGATACGGTAGGGCCCGCATGCCCCAACGTCGACATTCGGATCGCCGACGATGGCGAGGTGCAGTTCAAGTCGCCGGGGATGTTCTCCGGCTATTTCAAGGATGAGGCAAAGACCGCGGAGGTGATGACCCCGGATGGCTATGTAAAGACCGGCGACGCCGGCTTTTTCGACGAAAAGACCGGACACCTCAAGATCATCGACCGTACCAAGGATGTCGGAAGGTTGAACGACGGGACGATGTTCCCGCCCAAATACATCGAGAACAAACTCAAGTTCTTTCCGAATATCCGCGAAGTCGTGGCGCTGGGCGACAAGCGCGATTTCGTCACGGTGATGCTCAACATCGATCTCACCGCGGTTGGAAGCTGGGCGGAGCGCAACAACGTCGTCTATGGCTCGTATCAGGAGCTCGCCGGGCATCCGTTGGTTTATGACATGCTCGAAAAACATGTGGCCGAAGTGAACCGCTCGCTCGCCGAAGACAAGGTGATGGCAGGGGCGCAGATCAGGCGTTTCCTGATCCTGCACAAGGAGCTCGATCCCGACGACGGGGAAATCACCCGGACGCTGAAGGTGCGGCGTGGTTTTATCGCCGAACGCTACGCGCCCCTGATCACGGCGCTCTACGACGGTTCAAAGGAAGCGGATATTTCGACCCAAGTGACCTTCGAAGACGGTCGCAAGGGCACGATCAGCGCCCGCGTGAAAATCCGCGACATGAAACCCGCAGCCACTCCCGCAATGGGGAAAGCGGCATGAGAGCGATCGGGGGCCCGGACGTTGCGGTCGGCGACGTGCTGTTATCGGTCGAGAACGTGTCTCTCTCTTTTGGCGGCGTGAAGGCGGTCAGCGACGTTTCCTTCGATGTTCGCAAAGGTGAAATCCGCGCGATCATCGGGCCGAATGGCGCCGGCAAGACGTCGATGCTCAATATCATCAACGGCTTCTACCACCCGCAAAAAGGCCGCATCACGTTCAAGGGACAAACCCGCGCAAGGATGCGCCCTCACGATGCTGCCTATGGCGGCATCGCGCGCACGTTTCAAAATGTCGCCCTGTTCCGCGGCATGACCGCGCTCGACAACATCATGGCCGGGCGCACCTTGAAGATGCACAGCAACTTCTTCTGGCAGCTTCTGCGCTACGGTCCCGCAATGCGAGAAGAGGTCGAACATCGCCACCGTGTCGAAGAGATCATCGATTTCCTGAAAATTCAGGAGATCCGGCGCGTGCCCGTAGGTCGTCTCCCGTACGGTTTGCAGAAACGGGTCGAGCTTGGCCGCGCGCTTGCCATGGAACCGGAATTGCTTCTGCTCGACGAGCCAATGGCAGGAATGAATCTCGAGGAAAAGGAAGACATGTCGCGCTTTGTGCTCGACGTGAACGATCACTATGGCACGACGATTGCGCTGATCGAGCACGACATGGGCGTGGTGATGGATCTCTCGGATCGGGTGGTGGTGCTCGATCACGGCATCAAGATCGCCGACGGCACACCCGATGAGGTGAAACGAAACCAGGCCGTGATCGACGCTTATCTCGGCGTGGCCCACTGAGGACGCATGGACCTCCTCTACAAGATCTTCCTTGATCCTTTCGTGCAAATGGGCACGGCGCCCGATCTGCTCGTGCAGACGCTTTGGGAAGGGATGGTTGGCGGGGTGCTTTACGCCCTGATCGCGCTTGGCTTCGTGCTGATTTTCAAGGCATCGGGGGTGTTCAATTTCGCGCAGGGCATCATGGTGGTCTTCGCGGCGCTCACGCTGGTCGGACTGTACAACGCCGGGATCCCGGCCTTTCTGGCGCTTGGATTGACCATTGCGGTGATGTTCGCGCTTGCCTTCGCGGTCGAGCGCGTCGTCTTGCGGCCTCTGATCAACCAGTCCGACATCATCCTGTTCATGGCGACATTCGGCCTGACCTACTTCCTTATTGGGTTCGGGCAATTTGTCTTTGGCGGCGACCCAAAAGTCATGATCACCGAGCAGCTTTATCTGCCGAAAGGGACGGTCACCTACAAGGCGTTCGGCGGGATCATCTCCCTGCAGAAACTCGACATCGCCGCGGCCGTCATTGCGTCGGTCATGGTGGCCGGGTTGGCGGTGTTCTTCTCGAAAACAAGAATCGGTCGGGCTCTTCGCGCGGTGGCGGACAGCCACGAGGCCGCACTGTCGGTCGGCATTTCACTCGAGCAGATATGGGTGATCGTATGGTTTGCCGCCGGCCTTGTGGCATTGGTAACGGGGATCATGTGGGGCGCGCGCTCGGATGTCTCGTTTGCGCTCGAAGTGATCGCGCTCAAGGCACTGCCTGTCCTCATTCTCGGCGGCCTGACCTCAATCCCCGGGGCCATCGTTGGAGGCTTGATTATCGGCGTCGGCGAGAAACTATGGGAATTCTACTGGGGGCCGTTGATCGGCGGGGGCACTGATTCCTGGTTCGCCTTCGTGCTTGCGCTGGTGTTTTTGCTGTTCCGCCCACAAGGCCTGTTTGGCGAACGGATTATCGAACGGGTGTGACAACCGATGCTTTACCGCGAGGCCGGCCAGTTCAAGACCAGCTACGCCACGGACCAGGCGATTTTTCCGATTCTGCAAGACCGCATCGGCATTATCATCATCCTCGTCATCGCCTTCGTCGGCATTCCGCTTATCGGTAATGACTTCCTCACCAACGCGGTAATGACTCCATTCCTGATTTTCTCGCTGGCGGCGATCGGACTCAACCTGCTCACGGGTTATACCGGGCTCCTTTCGCTTGGCACCGGCGCTTTCATGGGAGTAGGAGCTTATGCCTGCTACAAGCTGACCACGATTTTTCCCAACGTGAACATCATCATCTGGGTGATCGCGTCCGGATTCTTCTCCGCGGCTGTCGGGGTTGCGTTCGGCCTGCCTTCCTTGCGCATCAAGGGTTTTTATCTCGCGATTGCGACCCTCGCCGCGCAGTTCTTTCTGGAATGGTGCTTCATCCGGATTCCCTGGCTTTACAATTACAACGTGTCGGCGGCCATCGAGGTGCCGCAACGCGAACTGTTCGGCATCATCGTCACCGGTCCGCGCGCGAGTGCCGAGACGCGCTATCTGATCGTGCTGACGATCGTCGTGATCATGACCTGGATGGCCTCGAACATCGTGCATGGGCGCATTGGCCGCATGTGGATGGCGGTACGCGACATGGATATCGCCGCCGAGCTGATGGGAATTCGCCTGCTGCCAACTAAATTGCTCGCCTTCGCAGTGTCTTCATTCTATTGCGGCGTTGCAGGCGCGCTGCTGGTTTTTCTCTGGTACGGGGGCGCGGAGTCGACCGTGTTCTCTATCAATGAGAGCTTCACGGTCCTGTTCATGATCATTATTGGAGGCCTCGGGAGCCTGCTGGGCTCCTTCCTCGGGGCGGCGTTGATCTACATCCTGCCGATTATTCTGCGTTTCGTGCCGCCCCAGCTTGGCCTGCCATTGCACGCCGCAACGGTTGAACATCTGACGTTCATGATTACAGGTGCCTTGATCGTATTCTTCCTTATTGCCGAGCCGGCAGGCCTTGCCCGCCTGTGGCAGATTGGCAAGCAAAAACTGAGGGTGTGGCCGTTTCCTTACTGATGGTGCAAAATAGACCCACTTCGACCATGGCTGAGGCCATGGCTCTGAAAATCGCCTTTCAGCCCAGTCGGACAGGGCGAGATATATAAACCAGACGTGCGCCGCCGGGCGTGAACGAAGGGAGGAACATGATGAAGGCAAGACAAATTTTGGTCGGTGTCACCTGCGCGAGCCTGATAGGAGCCGCTGTGCTCGTCAGCCAGGCGCAGGCGCAGGATTCAATTTATGTGCCGTTGCTGACCTACCGGACCGGGCCGTACTCGGGTTCAGGCATCCCGATCGCAAACGGCATGCACGATTATTTGACCATGCTCAACGAGCGCGACGGCGGCATCGGCGGCGTGAAGCTCAACGTCGAAGAGTGCGAAACCGGCTACGACACCAAGAAGGGGGTTGAGTGCTGGGAAGCGGTCAAGGGCAAGAAGCCGGCCGTAGTGAATCCGTATTCGACCGGCATCACCTTGCAGATCATCCCCAAGGCTGCAGTCGACAAGATCCCGATCCTGTCCATGGCCTACGGCTTGTCGGCCTCGGCAGTCGGTAAAGACTTTCCTTGGGTATTCAATCCGCCGGCCACCTACTGGGACGGCTTGTCGATGGTCATGCGCTACATCGGCGGCAAGGAAGGTGGCCTCGACAAGCTTAAGGGAAAGACCATCGGCTTTATCTTCCTGGAAAGCCCGTATGGCCGCGAACCGCTTCCGCTGTTGCAGCAGTTTGCCAAGGACTATGGCTTCACGGTGAAGGAGTACTCGGTTGCCGGCAAGGAAATGCAGGACCAGTCGGCGCAATGGCTTGCCGTTCGCCGCGATCGTCCAGCATGGATGATAATGTGGGGCTGGGGCGCGATGAACCCGACCGCGGTCAAGCGTGCGGCCGAGAACGGCTTCCCCATGGATCATTTCATCGGCATCTGGTGGTCGGGGTCGGATGATGATGGGCGTGGCGGCGGCCAGGAGGCCAAAGGCTATCTCACGCTCAACTTCAACGGACTTGGGCCGAACTATCCCGCGCTCCAGGACATCAAGAAACACGTCGTGGACAAGGGCAAGAGCCAGGTCGAGAAGGACAAGTTCGCGGAGAATTTCTATAACCGCGGCGTCTACAACTCCGTTCTAGTCGCCGAAGCAATCCGCAACGCGCAGAAACTGTCGGGCAAGAAGGTCGTGACCGGCGAGGATGTCCGGCGCGGCCTCGAGACGCTCAACATTAGTGAGGCGCGCTGGAAAGAGCTCGGCCTGCCCGGCTTTGGGGCGCCAATCTCCGGAGTAAACTGCACCGATCACAACGGCCACGCGCCCGCTTACATGCAACAGTGGGACGGCGCCAAGTGGGTTAAGGTCTCCGACTGGATCCAGCCCATGAGGGACAAGGTGCGACCGATGCTGGAAGAGGCAGCCAAAGAATACGTCGAAAAAAACGCCGGCTGGCCGAAGCGCACTGAAGCGTGTGACAAGTCATCGTAGCTTGATGCGTTGACAATCGAGCCTCTCTCCTTCGCGGAAAGAGGCTTCCTCTGTTCGGAGCGTGGGCCGATGTCTGCCATCGAGCAAAGTCCGGCGACGACCGCCGAAAGCAAGATCATCCTCTCGGTGAAAAATATCGAGGTGATCTACGACCACGTTATCCTTGTGCTCAAGGGAGTTTCCCTCGACGTTCCGAGGGGCGGAATCGTTGCCCTGCTTGGCGCCAACGGCGCCGGAAAGACCACGACGCTGAAAGCGATCTCCAATCTGCTCCATGCCGAGCGTGGTGATGTCACCAAAGGTTCGATCGTATTCGAAGGCGGCGAAATCCAGGACCTTTCCCCAAACGACCTGGTGCGGCGCGGCTGCATCCAGGTGATGGAAGGACGGCACTGCTTCGGACATCTCACAATCGAGGAGAACCTGCTCACGGGCGCATTCACCCGCCGCGACGGTAAGGCAGCGATCAAACGTGATCTGGATCTGGTCTATTCGTATTTTCCCAAGCTCGGCGAGCGGAAAAGTTCGCTTGCGGGCTACACGTCGGGGGGCGAGCAGCAGATGTGTGCAATCGGCCGAGCGTTGATGTCCCGCCCAAAGATGATCCTGCTCGACGAACCGTCAATGGGGCTTGCGCCGCAAATCGTTGAGGAAATTTTCGGAATCGTGAAGGACCTCAATGAGAAGGAAGGCGTGTCTTTCCTTTTGGCGGAGCAGAACACGCATATGGCGCTGCGTTTTGCGCGTTACGGCTATATTCTGGAAAACGGCCGCGTCGTGATGGATGGAGTGGCGACGACGCTCGCGGAAAACGAAGACGTCAAGGAATTCTATCTCGGCATTTCAGAAGGCCGGCGCAAATCGTTCCGCGAAGGCAAGCATTACCGGCGGCGGAAGAGGTGGCTGGCGTAAGCCATGCCGGAACATTACGACGCGTTGGAAACCCGTGATCCCGTCGTGCGCGAGCGCGAACAATTCGCGCGGCTGGGCGAAATAGTCGCGCGCGCCATGACTGCGCCCGGGTGGGCCGCACACCTTGAGGGCATTGATCCCAAATCAGTCACGTCGCGTGCGTCGCTGGCGACGTTGCCGGTAATGCGCAAGTCGGACCTTGCGGCGCTGCAGAAGGCCCATCCCCCATTTGGCGGGCTGAACACCACCGCGCCAGGGAGGGTCCGGCGCTTGCTGATGTCACCGGGGCCGATCTTCGAACCTGAAGGCGAGGGCGCCGACTGGTGGGGAGCCGCGCGCGCTCTCCACGCGGCCGGATTTCGCGCCGGTCATATCGTGCATAATTCGTTTGCCTATCATCTCACGCCCGGCGGCTTCATTCTTGAATCGGGCGCGCACGCGCTTGGCTGCGCCGTCATTCCGGGCGGTGTCGGCAACACCGAGCAGCAAGTGGATGCGATCGCGCATTACCGGCCCGAGGGATATGTCGGCAC
>JBKPLN010000132.1:0-5550 GCA_046731635.1 Pseudomonadota bacterium
GCCCCCCACCCCGATTGCGTTAGCAGAGCTGATCAGGCTTGCCGCACGCGTGCGTCAGGCCATTTTTCGGTTCGAGAACAGCCAGAGGATTATTCCGAGGGTGATCAGGCCGACGAGGCCGTTTGCCCCCATGTCTTTCACCCAGGTCATGATGTTTGCCGTTACGGCGCCGAAGAACGGCATGTTGGCGCCGACCAGCAACGAGAGCACAATCGCCAATGCGAGCAGCATCAGCGCTAGTTCCGTCAACGCCCCGACCCACTCTTTAATGGTATCCCTAGGCAGGTCCTCCTGATTCGAGGACCGCAGGATATTCTTAGCGCGTTTCGCCTACTAAATGTAGAGCATAGTGGCTAACCTGCCACAAAATAAGCTATCATGGCGTCTTTAATGGGGAATAACTGGCCATTCGCGGCCTGACTTGGCACGGGCCAAGCGGTGGCTTTGGAGCAGCCCGGGCGGCGCGGAAGCACCGACCGGGACGGAATGTCTAGTCCGACAGCAAACTCATCAGCGGGAGTAGTATTCTACCACCAGGTGCGGCTCCATCTGCACCGCATAGGGCACGTCGGCGAGCACCGGGACCCGCGTCAGCTTGGCGGCCAATTTCGAAGCCTCGACCTCGATGTAGTCGGGCACGTCGCGCTCGGCCAAGGCCTGCGCCTCCATGACCAACGCGAGCTGCTTCGATTTTTCCTTCACTTCCACCACGTCGCCGACTTTCACCCGATAGCTTGGGATGGTCACGCGCTTGCCATTCACGCGGATATGGCCGTGGCTGATGAACTGGCGCGCGGCGAATACGGTCGGCACAAACTTGGCGCGGAAGATGACTGCGTCGAGCCGGCGTTCCAGCAGGCCGATCATGTGTGCGCCGCTGTCGCCCTTGAGCCGCCGCGCCTCCTGATAGATGCCGTGAAACTGGCGTTCGGAGATGTTTCCGTAATAACCGCGCAGCTTTTGTTTGGCCTTAAGCTGCACGCCGTAGTCGGAAAGCTTGCTCTTGCGGCGCTGGCCATGTTGGCCGGGCCCATATTCGCGCCGATTCACCGGGCTTTTCGGACGACCCCAGATGTTTTCGCCCATCCGGCGGTCGATCTTGTACTTGGATTCCATGCGCTTGGTCATTCGCGTCCTCGGTTGTCTTTGCTGTTGATGAGGATCGCGCCCTCCT
Source organism: Pseudomonadota bacterium (assembly GCA_046731635.1). Taxonomy (GTDB): domain Bacteria; phylum Pseudomonadota; class Alphaproteobacteria; order Rhizobiales; family Xanthobacteraceae; genus Pseudolabrys. The sequence continues at coordinate 1,175 of JBKPLN010000132.1, forward strand.
CTGTTCCAGCGAGGCCGGAACCGACAGGCAAAACCTCGTAAGCGCAAGGCCTTGCCGCGGGTCGCGAAACGCCCGGCGAACCTGAAATCCGCCGGGCGCGCGGGTTTTAGGGTTCATCGGCCATCCTGTCAAACCCTATGCTGGACGGTAGCAACATAGGGCTGGGGTGCTTGGTCGCAGTCGACCGGTCTTGCCGAAAGAATGTTCTTGGGCAAATAAGCTGACGATCAGACCGGGCCCCTCTGGCGGCGCCAAACGCTGCGATGTCGGACTGATGGCGATTGTTCCGCAGTCAGGGCCCAAATGCGTCGTTCAGAATTTTCTCGACAATATCGCTTTCGCTGTCGCCGTCTTCCTGAGGCCACAGCCCGTCTGTATTCCGGAACATCTCCATCGGTTGCAACCCGGGACTTGATGGGCGCGTTCGCCATCGGCGGGTGGGCCACGGCCATTCCTCGTGAGATCGAATCTGTTCGCGAATTCATCGGACAGGCCACCCAGGAGCGAAGCGGATGACTGAGTTCGACTTTCTTTCGCAAGGCGCACTCGCCGCGCTTTTCCAGGTGATCATGATCGATCTCGTCCTCGCCGGCGACAATGCGATCGTGATCGGCCTTGCCGCAGCGGGCCTGCCACCGGAAAAGCGGTCGCGCGCGATTCTCGTCGGCATCATCGCTGCCACGGTGCTGCGACTGGTTTTCGCCGGGATCGCCCTGGAGCTGCTGGAGATTGTCGGTCTGCTGTTGGCAGGCGGAATACTGCTGCTTTGGGTGTGCTGGAAGATGTGGCGCGACTTGCGCGGCCCGGATCGGAAGGAAACAGATGCTGCACTGAGAAGGCAGGAGAGCAACGTCCCCCGGAAGACCTTCGCGCAAGCTGCCTGGCAGATCGTTGTTGCGGACATCTCCATGTCGCTTGACAACGTGTTGGCGGTGGCCGGCGCAGCGCGCGACCATCCGGTCGCGCTCGTCTTCGGGCTCGGGCTGTCCATCGTTCTGATGGGCGCCGCTGCGAGCTTTATTGCGCGGCTACTCAACCGCCATCGCTGGATCGCTTATATCGGGCTCGCGATAATCTTCTACGTGGCCGGCGACATGATTTGGCGCGGCGCGCTCGAAGTGTGGCCGCATGTGTCCGGTTAAAAACCGAACGATGTGAGCGCACGCGCAAGGGCGGGGGATGGTTCCCGCCCGGAGGTGAATTCGATCGCCGGCGAATTGTGCGGGGAGGCCGAAGGCCGCTCGCGCAGCAGGTCAGCAACACGGCGAGCGATCGCGGGGGCGGGATCGAGCCAGGCGACAGGCCATGGCGCATTGGCGCGGAAGCGCTCGAGCAACAACGGATAATGCGTGCAGGCAAGGACAATCGTGTCGGTGCGGCGCGAGTCTGCATCTATGAAGCAACCCGCAATCTCACCTTTGATCGTCGCGCTGTCTACGGCTTCGCCCGCCAACTCCGCCTCCGCATAGGCGGCGAGTCGTGGCGATCCCACCAGGTGAACGTCGCAGCCCTCCGCAAATTCGCGGATCAATGCCCTGGTATATTCTCGACCGACCGTCGCCTGCGTGCCGAGCACCGCGATGCGCCTGCTTTTTGATTGTGCGCAGGCCGGCTTGATTGCCGGCACCGTGCCGACAAACGGCACGGAGAAGCGCGCGCGCAGCTGGACAAGAGCAAGTGTGGACGCCGTGTTGCAAGCCACGACCACCATGTCCGGCTTGTAATCGGCAATGGCCTTTCCGAGCACGTCAGTGATGCGTGCCACGAGTTTGTCTTCGGCCAAATCGCCATAGGGAAAACCGGCATCGTCGGCGAGATATATGAAGCGCGCGTCCGGTCGCGCGGCCTTCACTTCGCGAAACACGGTGAGACCACCGAGACCGGAATCGAAAAGCAGGACGGTAACGGGCTCGGTTGCGTTTAACTCAGGCGGTGCGGAAGTAGGCATTTGATCACGAGATAAGTCATGGGTGCGCGTTTGTGACAATGGGTCACGGGAATGTGGTCGGGCTTGGCCAAGGGTAGGGCGTACAATTGTGTCACGTCGCTTCTGTTGCGGGGACGGTAACTCGCGAGATGTGACATGCAAAAACAAGCGTTCTCATTTGCCGTCGGCGCCCTGCTGCTCTCCGCAGGCGCGGTTTCGGCAGCAACACTCACCGACAATCTCAATCTGCGCAGCGGACCCGGCATCAGCTTCAACGTTATCGGCGCGATGCCGGCAGGCTCCGATGTCCGCGTGCTGAGTTGCGGCCCGTCGTGGTGCCGCGTGGTCTGGAACGACAGCACCGGCTTTGCCAGCAGAAGATTTATTTCCAGCGGTGGGCCAATCACAGCGGCTGCGTCTTCCACCGCGATTGTCGCACCTGGTTACGACTACGGTTACGCCCAGACCCGGAGTTCGTCCTGGGCGCCAAATCCAGGCGTTGGTTACGGCTATGCGGCTCCGTCCCCACCTATGGTGGTCGCGCCTAGCTACGACTACGGGTATGGCTATGCCCAGACCCGGAGTTCGTCCTGGGCTCCGGATGCAGGCGTCGGTTACGGCTATGCGGCTCCGTCCCCACCTGTGGTGGTCGCGCCTAGTTACGACTACGGGTACGGCTATGCCCAAACCCGGAGTTCGTCCTGGGCTCCGGATGCAGGCGTCGGTTACGGCGGCTGGAGATATGGCCGTTACTACGGATATCGCTGACGCGAACATTCAAGCTGCACCGAAGACGCGCTTGAAGATCGTATCGACGTGACGGAAGTGATGCCCGAGGTCGAAATTGGCCTCGAGTTCTGCAGCGCTTAGCTTCGCGCGCACGTCCTTGTCGGCCTTGAGCAGCGAGAGAAAATCACTCTCGCTGCCATTCCATACTTTCATCGCGTTGCGCTGAACGAGGCGGTAGGCGTCCTCGCGCGAAACGCCCTTTTGCGTCAGCGCGATCAGCACCCGCTGCGAGTGGATCAGGCCGCCCAGCCGGTCGAGATTCTTCTGCATGACTGCGGGATAGACGATGAGCTTGTCGACGATCGAGGCGAGCCGTGCCAGGGCGAAGTCGAGCGTGACGGTGGCATCGGGGCCAATCATGCGCTCCACCGAGGAATGGGAAATGTCGCGCTCGTGCCAAAGCGCCACGTTCTCCATGGCGGGCAGCGCGTAGGCGCGCACCATTCGAGCAAGCCCGGTCACGTTCTCGGACAGCACAGGGTTGCGCTTGTGGGGCATCGCCGAGGAGCCTTTTTGCTTCTCCGAGAAGAACTCTTCCGCTTCCAGCACCTCGGTCCGCTGCAAGTGTCGAATTTCGGTCGCGAGCCTTTCGATGGAGGACGCAACCACGGCCAGTGTAGCGAAATACATTGCGTGCCGGTCACGCGGGATGATCTGGGTCGAAACGGGTTCGACGCTCAGCCCCATGGCCTTGGCCACATGCGCTTCGACACGCGGATCGACCTGCGCGAAGGTGCCGACGGCACCGGAAATGGCACACGTCGCGACTTCTTTTCGCGCGGCCGCCAAGCGCTCGCGGGCGCGCGAAAATTCTGTATAGGCATAGGCAAGCTTGAGCCCGAACGTGGTCGGCTCGGCATGGATGCCGTGCGAGCGGCCGACGGTCGGTGTCAATTTATGCTCGAAGGCGCGGCGCTTCAGCGCGGCGAGCAGGGCATCCACATCGGAAATCAGGATGTCGGCGGCGCGCACGAGCTGAACGTTGAAACAAGTGTCGAGCACGTCGGACGAGGTCATTCCGGCATGCACAAAGCGCGCTTCCGGTCCAACGATTTCCGCAAGATGCGTCAGGAAAGCGATGACGTCATGCTTTACCTCTGCCTCGATCTGATCGATGCGAGCGATGTCGAACCTGGCGGTTTTGCCTTTTTCCCAGATTTTTTTGGCCGCCTCCTTCGGAACGATGCCGAGCTCGGCCATCGCGTCGGCGGCGTGCGCCTCGATCTCGAACCATATGCGGAATTTCGTTTCCGGCGACCAGATGGCGGTCATTTCGGGCCGGGAGTAGCGCGGGATCGTCACGCCGCTTCCCCGCGAGCCAATGCTGCCGCATTGCGAATGGCGGCGATGTTGGCCTTGTAGTTGCCGCCCTTGAATACGGCGGAACCGGCGACCAGCACATTTGCGCCAGCCTGCACCACGCGCGCTGCATTTTCAGCAGTGATACCCCCATCGATCTCGATGTCGATCGGTCGCGCGCCGACCAGCGCGCGGACCTCTCTCAATTTGTCGATCGCTGCGGGAATGAAGGCCTGGCCGCCAAAGCCGGGATTGACCGACATTACGAGAACGAGATCGACCAGGTCGATCACATGCTCGATGCTCGAAACAGGCGTAGCCGGGTTCATTGTAACGCCGGCTTTTTTGCCAAGGGCGCGAA
>JBKPLN010000133.1:0-2114 GCA_046731635.1 Pseudomonadota bacterium
GCATCACGGCACCCGACATGCCGAGAGCCTTGGGATAACCCGAAAGTTGGCCGAGCAACGCCTTGTCAGCCGCGCCAGCCACGCCCGCCTTGGAGACAAGCAAGCCGGCCGCGGTGGAAACGATCAGCGCGGTGGATTTGCGTGACCAGGCCGTCGCCCACCGTGAGGATCATGTACGAGCGCGCGCGTCGGCGAACGAAAGACCCTGTTGCACGATGCCGATAATCATGCCGCCGATGACGTTGATGAAAACAACCAGCAGACCGGCGATGGCATCGCCGCGGACGAATTTGGAGGCGCCATCCATGGCGCCGAAGAAGCCGCCTTCGTCTTCCAGCCTCTGACGGCGGCGGCGCGCTTCCTTTTCGTCGATGAGGCCTGCCGAAAGATCGGCATCGATCGCCATCTGCTTGCCGGGCATGGCGTCAAGGTGGAAGCGCGCAGCGACTTCAGCGATGCGCCCCGAACCTTTCGTTATGACCACGAAGTTCACGATGATCAGGATCGTGAACACGATGATCCCGATGACAAAGTTTCCGCTCATCACGAAATTGCCGAACGCCTCGATCACGTGTCCGGCGGCGTCGGTTCCTTCGTGCCCATGCGACAGGATCAGGCGCGTGGAGGCAAGGTTGAGCGCGAGCCGCAGCATCGTGGCGATCAGCAGCACGGTCGGGAAGGCGGAGAATTCAAGCGGCGCGTGGATGAAAAGCGCCGTCATGAGGATCAACACCGAAAAGATGATTGAAATCGCGAGCGCGAAATCCAGCAGCAGTGGCGGCAGCGGCAGGATCAGCACCACCAGGATGGTGAGAACCCCGATTGCAAGCGCGATGTCGCCGCGCTTGAAAAAGGCGCCAATGTCGCCGAGGCCCGGTAGCTTGATGCCGCTGAGGGCGTTGGCCGGAGCGGCGGTGATGTCGCTCATGTTTCGACTTTTCACTTTGGCGCAGGATCTTTTCCGAAAACCGGTAACCACTTTTCGGGATCATGCGCGCACCGCCAGTCCCCGGGCGGCGCGGACGCGACAATACAAGGTCAGCAAACCGGACGCCGGCACCACTGCCGGTGCCTGAGTACAGAGCCGCGGTGGAAAATTACCCCCGGCAATATTTGCCCATTGCACGGTTAGCGGTCGGTTAACGAGCCGCGGGCCCCTGCAAATGCGGCAGTCCTCTCCCTCGGGGACAAGGGAGAGGACCCTCGGTGGCGCTTATGCAGCGCCGCTGTTGCCGGCATCAGAGGACTTTCAGCCCGGCAACAGGACCGTGTCGATCACGTGAATGACGCCGTTCGACTGGTTCACGTTACGGATGGTGACCTGAGCGGAACCGCCCTTGGCATCCCAAATCCAGAGCTTGCCGTCCTTCTCGGCGAAGGTGAGGTCGGCGCCCTCGACGGTCTTGAGCATGGCCTTGCCATTTCCGGCCCTGATCTTTTCCGCCAAGTCCTTCGCGCTCAGACGCCCTGGCACGACGTGGTAGGTGAGGACGTTGGTGAGCGTTTTCTTGTTCTCGGGCTTGAGCAGGGTGTCGATGGTGCCCGCCGGCAACTTCGCGAAGGCGTCGTTGGTCGGCGCAAACACGGTGAATGGACCGGGGGATTGCAGGGTGTCGACCAGGCCCGCCGCCTTCACGGCCGCAACGAGCGTGGTGTGATCCTTCGAGTTCACCGCGTTCTGCACGATGTTCTTGGACGGATACATCGGTGCGCCGCCGACGGTGACGGTCTTTTCCTTCATTTCAGCGGAGGCCGGACCGATGCCGCCCAGGCTGATCGCGAGCGCTGCCGCGGCAAAGCCGGCCAGCGCGATGGTGGTGATGCGTTTCATGGCTGTAACTCCGTTGCTGTGTGACGCCCCCGATCGAGGAGACTTCGGAGCTACGCAGCCTGCGCAATCACGGATGCGCGGTCACAGAGACGTGAGCTTGCCGGTCGCGATCACCGGTCCGGTTGGCAATCCGGTGGTCGAGCCGCCCGGCGGTTCGAGCGAAACGGCCAATACCGCGTTGTCTCTTGCGCCCCGATCAGACCGTGACGCTGACCCTGCCACCGGAACTCGCGGCATTGGCGAGGCCATCAAGGCAGCCGTGAAGGCGCGCATAGTCCTGCGC
>JBKPLN010000134.1:0-3094 GCA_046731635.1 Pseudomonadota bacterium
GGATTTCTTGCGCCGATCCACTTTTCCAAACTCGCAAAGAACTGGATCGAGAAGTAGCGGCTCGCACCCGCCGTTGCAAGATTTTTTATTTCGCAGCAATAAACCGGCGACCCAACGATACAATCGAGCCCTCGGCAGCCAGCGTTTCTTCTTGCTTGGCGAAAGCTTCAAGAATCGCGTCGCGGTATTCCGTCGAAATGATCGCCCTTACGATATAGCGAAAATAATACGCTGCCTTCTCTCTCACCACAGAGCCAAACACATTTTCCATCTGTGCGTCGATTTCGGCAGCCGTATGCAATTCACTCTCGTGATTTTGTCGCCAAGCTTTTAGTGTCTCACTTCTTGATAATACCGACTCCACGAAGTCGTCGCCCACGGTCAGCAGCCCCGCCCTTTCGAACGAACGAATCGCGCTCCTAAACCAACGTAGCGTTTTCTCGTCCGCGGATTCGTATGCGAAATCTTCCACGATAATACGCCCGCCATCCGTCAGGCCGCTGGCTGCATGCCGTATCGATTCGCCGAGCGGGTGAATGTGATGAAGGGAGCGAGTGAATAACACCGCATCGAAGCAGTCCTCATCAAACTTAGGCCAGGTAGCAACACGCGCGTCTACGCCGAGGGTCCGCGCCGCCGCGACAGATTCGGGGTCGGTGTCAATCGCGAGGATGGTATGTCCATCCTTGGATAAGCGTGCCGCCAGCTCGCCTGCGCCACAACCGACCTCTAAAATTCTGCAGCGACTATTTGGAAGGAACCGCTTAATGAAGTCGTATGTGTAGCGCGTTTCGAACCCCATTTTTTGTCCTTAACTCCCTGCTTGCGCTTCCGGGTTCAAGACTTATCTATCTCTCCCTAATTCTTATTGTCCAAAAATTGCACTCGTCTCCGAACCTAATTGTCACTGGCGGCGCCGGCTTTGTCGGCTCGAATCTGACGCTGGCGTTACAGGAAAAATTTCCGGACGCGCGTCTGATGGTAATCGACGATTTTCGTTCTGGTGATTTCAAGAATCTCGCAGGATATCGCGGCGATTTCGTGGCCCAAGATCTGGCGACTTTCGACTGGGGGGAGCAATTCGGTGATCAAAAGTTCGACGCCATTTTTCACCTCGCATCAATCACAGACACAACGAATCACGACCAGTTCGAGCAAGTGCACGACAACGTCGAAAGTTTCCGACGAATCCTGGATTTCGCGCGTTCGACCAAGACACGAATTGTCTACGCTTCTTCCGCGGCGACTTACGGTGCAGCGACCGAGGCCAGCGTGGAATCAACCGACGCCGCCCCTGCAAATGTCTACGCCTTCTCCAAAGTCATCATGGATAACATCGCGAGGCGTTGTGCTGACGAGTCGCCGGATTGGATCCTAGTCGGCTTGCGCTATTTCAATGTTTATGGACCGCGCGAGGCACACAAAGGAGTGCCCGCGAGCATGGTTTATCATTTGTCGCGGCAAATGAAGGCCGGTCAGCGGCCCCGTATTTTCAAGCACGGCGAACAGAAACGCGATTTCGTTTACGTGAAGGACGTCGTCGAAGGCAGCATTCGCGCGCTCGATGCGCAACGCAGCGGAATTTACAATCTAGGCTCGGGCGAGGCGCGTTCGTTCAACGAGCTAATCGACGTTTTAAACAAGTGTCTGGGCACGAATTTCGAGCCCGAGTACTTCGATAATCCGCACGCGCATTATCAAAATTTCACACAGGCTGATCTCACAAATGCACGCGGCGCGCTTGGGTACGAGCCGCGCTTTCCGCTCGAAGAGGGCGTGCGCGATTACATGCAGTGGTTATATCCGGACAAATAATGCTGCTCGGTCATCCTGAGCGCAACGAAGGACCTCGCAAAGACTCTTTGATTACGCTCGGCAATTAAGTGATCCAAACTCCGCGGGAGAGGTACCTCACTCCGTTCGCGACGACCGGATCACCCTTCCCAGAAAAATTTCGTCGGCCGATCGATTTCGGGCGGCAGGCTTTTATGAACCGGACAATTGAGTGCAGTTTGCTCCAGCATTTCGCGATGCGGCGAATCGGGGGGCAGTGGAATGTGAACCTCTGAGGGGAGCGCAACGATCCGACGCGGAGCGTCCTTCGACATTTCCTTTTGGACTGACACAGTCATTCCGCGCAGATCGACACGCAGTTCCTGTGCCTTGATTCCCATGGTCGTGGTCATACACGTAGCGAGAGCCGTAGCGACAAGATCGGTCGGCGAAAACGCTTCGCCTTTGCCCCTGTTATCAGTCGGCGCGTCAGTGGAAATCTTCGACTGCGAGGGACCATGCGTCGCGTCGCAATGCAAATCGCCGGTGTAATTGACGGAAACCTTAACCATGTTGAACTATGTGCCGCGTCCTTTCTTTTGTCATGTCGAGCGAAGCCGAGAATCTCTAGTTGATTGATATCCAGAGATTCCTCGACTTCGCTCGGAATGACAGAAGCCTTACTCAGAAATAATCGGCATTTCCTGAATTTTATCGGCGTGCTTTGCAAATTCCTCACGGAAGACTCGGGTAAGATCCGAATCGTGAAGGATGATCATGTCAGTGTCGTGCTTTTTATGATCATCGTTTTGCCAGCCTTCGTTCCACCAGCAGAAACCGATGACGCCAGGCCATCGATTTGAGAACAGATCTTCGAGTGCGGTTTTCGCCCAGTTTGCGGCGTCAACATGCCGGTTATGCAGATCACAACCGAACTCGGCGATAATGATCGGCTTGCCAGGTGCGACTTTCATTAGGCGCGGGTAGGCCTGGCGCATTTTAAACCCCAAACTCTCTGTGCCATCGGTGGTGATGGGCGTGATTGGTCCATAGGCGCTGAGTGCGACCCAGTCGCAATAATTTTCGCCGGGAAAATAATTCTCGAAACGATTCCAGCCCGTCTCGGGCTCATCGAGCCAGTTGACGTGCCAAACCCATTGCAGATTATCCGCGCCCGCGGTGCGCATCAGATCGACAATATGCCGGTAGGCCGCGACGTAGCGTGCGGGACCTTCTGTGGCGCCGCCGTTCCATCTCCCGTTCCAGCTGAACCAGTCTCCATTCGGCTCAGTCCCCCACTCGGCTAAAATCGGTGAACCAA
>JBKPLN010000135.1:0-3688 GCA_046731635.1 Pseudomonadota bacterium
TTCCAAGGCAGAGCGGAAGCTTCGCGGCGCTTTCGTTGTAGTCCGTGCCGGCGAGCAGTTCGCGCAGATACACTTTCTCGCGCGTTGGATTGGGCAATTCGATACCAATGGCGTTACGGCCGGAGACCACTGCAACGCGCGCTGATACCGCGCTCATTGACCGCGCGATGTCATCGGCAAGGCCGATCACTCGCGACGACTTGATGCCGGGCGCCGGCTCCAGCTCGTACAGCGTGACCACCGGTCCAGGGCGCGCATTAATGATTTCGCCGCGCACGCCGAAATCCTGCAAAACGTTTTCAAGCGCCGCAGCATTGGCCTCGATGATGTCGCGTGACAGGGTGGTGCGCTCGCTTGCGCGCGGGGCGGCCAGGAGGTTGAGGGAGGGGAGCACATAACCGCTGCCCGAGCGACGCGAAGGAGCTCGCGCGGAGGCACGGCGTCGGCGCGCCGGCGCGTCCTCCTCCTCTTCCTCATCTTCATCCTCGATTTCGTCCTCGTGGCCGACATCACCTGCATCGAACCGGGGCTCATGACGCGGACCATGAACCGCCTGGGCGGGCGCGCGGGTTTCACCTCGGATCATTCGGCCAATGCGCGCCTTCCAGCTCAAGAGCGCGTGCACGATCATGCCGAGCCACGGGGAAGCGCGATCCTCCTCCGGCTCCACACTTTCGACTTCGTCTTCTTCTTCGTCGATGTCGCGCGCCGCCGCTTTTTCACGATGGTCAGGGGCGCGGGCGGCCACCACCAATGTTGCTACTGTCGCGAGACCGAGCACTATTCCCAATAGGACACGCGCCAGCCAACCGAGAGGCGCGCCGAATACCATTGCCGGCAAACGCAAGACGGCATCGCCGGTGACGCCACCCAGGCCCGTGGGAAGTGGCCAGGACCCAATATGCGGCAGCGTCGAGGCGAAGGCGGCAGCAAGGGCCGTGGCGAGTATCCAAAACAGACTGCGCCATTTTTCGCCGACCGGTCTATGTGCGAGCAAACGCCAGCCCAGCAGCGCTTCCGGAACCAGAATCAGAATGGCGGCAAGGCCGAGCAACTGCATAGCGAGATCGGAGAAGATCGCGCCGGGATATCCGAGGAGATTGTGGATCGGCTTTTGCGTTGCGTGGCTGAGCGACGGATCCTGGACCGACCACGTGGCTAAGGCTATGGCGCCGAGCACCGCGAGTGCGATGAGACAAAGGCCGGTGAGCTCGCTCAGGCGCCGCCGGAGGATTTCACGCAAATGTTCGGCGACGAATGCGATGACGTCGAGACTGCGGTCTGATGCTCGCATGCGGTTAGATCCTCAACCCAGCACGGCGACGAGGCGATGCAGCGCCTCCGCCGTGGCCGGCTTGTCCTGCACCATCGCGACGCGGATATAGTCTGAGCCGGGATTACTTCCGTCGTTCTGTTCGCGCGCGAGATAGCGCCCCGGCACAACGCGAACTCCAGCCTCGGCCCACAGGCGTTTTGTTACAGCCTCGCTGCCACCTTGTTTCGAGACGTCTAGCCAGAGGAAAAATCCGCCGGCGGGGCGTTCATACCCGTAACGGTCGCCGATGATCTGATCGGCGAGATCGAACTTCTCGGAATAGAGCCTGCGGTTATCGCGCACATGTGTTTCGTCGTTATAAGCGGCGATCGCCACGTATTGGGCGGGTGTCGGCACCTGCGGCGCCGCGATGTTCCGCAATTCAAGGTATGGCGCGAGAAACCGGTGGTCGCCGGCAGCGAAGCCGACGCGCAGGCCGGGCAGGCTTGAGCGCTTCGACAGCGAATGGAACGCGACTACGTTGGCGAAGTCGGGCCCAGAAGCCTCCAGCATGCCGGGCGGCTCGTGCTCGCTGTAAATTTCGCAGTAGCACTCGTCGGCAAACACCAGGAAGCCAAAGCGGCGCGCCAGCTTCACCAGCCTCGCGAGGTATTCGCGATCGGCAACGGCACCCTGCGGGTTGGACGGGGAGGCGATGTAACAGGCGACCGTGCGCGCGAGCAGCGCGTCGTCGAGCGTATCGAGATCGGGCAGAAAACCGCCTTTGCGCGTTGCCGGCAGATAGACCGGCTCGCAATCGGCCGCGAGGGCGCCGGCGCCATAAGCGGCATAAAACGGATTCGGGATCAACACCGCCGGCTTGCCGGCGCGGCGCGTTGCCCAGCGCCTGGCAGCGATCGCGGCGAGGAACAGTCCTTCGCGCGTCCCGCTTAGAACCAGCACCTCGCTTTCCGGATCGACGGGGCGCGTGAGCTTGTAGCGTCGATTCAGCCAGCCAGCGACCGCGCGCCGGAACGGCTCGATGCCTTTGTTGGCAGGGTAGCGGCCAAAGTCGGCGAGATGCGCGGCGAGCGTCGGGCCGACAAAAGCGGGAATTGGATGCTGCGGCTCGCCCACGGAGAGATTGATTGGCGGCTTGCCGGGTTCGATGCCCGCGATCAATTCGGTCAGTCGCACAAAAGGCGAGCGGGAATCGACCGCCGGAGCAGATGAAGAGGCAGGCTCGCGCTGGGCGGTCATCATGGGCATGCGTCAACACAGCGGGCCTGGCCCGCCACACAGGGCTTTCGACACAATAAAGAGGGCGAGGTTAAGACCCGATTAACCAATCGGCAGCCGGCCTTTTGCGGGCATCTCGCGCAGGTCAAATAAGAGAGGCCCCGGTCCTTGCGAACCGGGGCCTCGACGGAAGGGACAGTGCCGGGTTTCCGCCCCTACCGCTAGCTTGTCCCTCTACTGGACGACTTCGCTATGCAGCGCGAGGTCGAGGCCTTCGCGCTCCACTTCGTCCGAGACGCGCAGGCCGATCACTGCATCGATGATCTTGAGCAGGATCAGGGAAACGACCGCGCCGTAGACCAACACGATCACAATGCCTTGGATCTGGTTGATTATCTGCGCGGCATTGCCCTCGATCAGGCCGGAGGTGCCGCCGTATTCGGAGATCGCGAACACCCCGGTCAGCAGCGCGCCGACGATTCCGCCTACGCCGTGGACGCCGAAGCAGTCGAGCGCATCATCAGCACCCAGCATGCGTTTCAGGCCGGTTACGCCCCAGTAGCAGAGCACGCCGGCAGCGACGCCAATCGCCATCGAGCCGACGGGTCCGACGAAGCCAGAGGCCGGCGTGATCGCGACGAGACCGGCAACCGCGCCGGAGCAGATACCGATGACAGTCGGCTTGCCGCGGCAAACCCACTCGACCAGCATCCAGGTGAATGCTGCAACCGCAGTGGCGAGCTGCGTGACCGTCATCGCCATGCCCGCCTGCATGCCAGCGGTGACGGCGGAGCCGGCATTGAAGCCGAACCAGCCGACCCACAGCATCGCGGCGCCGATGAAGGTGAGCACCATGTTATGCGGCGGACCGACATCCTTGCGCTTGCCAAGGCAGATCGCGCACATGAGGCCGGCAATGCCCGCGTTGATATGCACGACCGTGCCGCCAGCGAAATCGAGCACCTTGAACCAGGCGTCGGAATTGCCGTTCGACATGAACCCATCCGAGCCCCACACCCAGTGGGCGATCGGCGCGTAGACAAGGATTGCCCACAAGCCGATGAACCACAGCATCGCCGAAAACTTCATGCGCTCGGCAAATGCGCCGGCAATGAGCGCCGGTGTGATGATCGCAAACGTCAGCTGGAAGCAGAGGTAGACTGTTTCAGGGATCGTGACCGCGAGAGGGTTTGG
>JBKPLN010000136.1:0-3492 GCA_046731635.1 Pseudomonadota bacterium
GCGAAGCGTTCGCCCGCCACACCGCGGAAATAACATTCGCCGGCGATGGCGCCGTAAAGCACGGTGTTGCCGACGATGATCGACTCTTCCGGCACGATGCCGCTATCGGCCGGCGGCCGGATCACGATGCGGCCGCCGGAGAGGCCCTTACCGACATAGTCGTTGGCGTCGCCCTCGAGCTCGAAGGTGACGCCGCGGGCGAGCCAGGCGCCGAAGCTTTGGCCCGCGGTGCCGGTGAGCCGCACATAGATGCTGCCGTCGGGCAGTCCGGCATGGCCGTAGCGCTTTGCCACTTCGCCCGACAGCATGCCGCCGACGGCGCGGTCGGTGTTGCGGATCGCAGTTTGCAGCCGTACCGGCGCGCCGCGGTCGAGCGCGGCTTGCGATTCAGCGATCAATTTGCGGTCGAGGATCTCGTGAATCTTGTGATCCTGCGGCTCGCATTTGAAGATGTTGGTTCCCGGCTTGGCCTCGGGCTTGTTGAACAGCCTGGAGAAATCGAGACCCTTGGCCTTCCAATGCTCCACCAGTTTGCGCCGGTCGAGCATTTGCATTTGCCCGATCATCTCGTCGAAGCGCCGGTAGCCGAGCGCGGCCATGATCTCGCGCACTTCCTCGGCGACGAAGAAGAAATAATTGATGACGTGCTCGGGCTGGCCTTTAAAGCGCTTGCGCAGCACCGGATCTTGCGTGGCGACGCCGACCGGACAGGTGTTGAGGTGGCACTTACGCATCATGATACAGCCGGCGGCGATCAGCGGGGCGGTGGAGAAGCCGAATTCGTCGGCGCCGAGCATGGCGCCGATCACCACGTCGCGGCCGGAGCGGATGCCGCCGTCGACCTGCACTGAGATGCGGCCGCGCAGCCGGTTGATCACCAGCGTTTGGTGGGTCTCGGCGAGACCGATCTCCCAAGGTGAACCGGCATGTTTGATCGAAGTCAGCGGGCTGGCGCCGGTACCGCCCTCAAATCCGGCGATAGTGACATGGTCGGCGCGCGCTTTCGACACGCCGGCTGCAACGGTGCCAACACCGACTTCGGAGACAAGCTTCACCGACACCAAGCCGTCCGGATTGACGTTCTTCAGGTCGAAGATCAGCTGCGCCAGATCTTCGATCGAATAAATATCATGGTGCGGCGCCGGGGAAATGAGGCCGACGCCGGGCATCGAGTAGCGCACCTTGGCGATGGTCTTATCCACCTTGTGCCCCGGCAATTGTCCACCTTCGCCAGGCTTGGCGCCCTGCGCCATCTTGATCTGCATCATGTCGGAATTGACCAGATACTCGGCAGTGACGCCGAAGCGCCCTGACGCGACCTGCTTGATGGCGGAGCGCATGGAATCGCCGTTCGGCAGCGGCTTGAAGCGGTTGGGTTCCTCGCCACCCTCGCCGGTGTTCGACTTGCCGCCGATGCGATTCATGGCGATGGCGAGCGTGGTGTGCGCCTCGCGCGAGATCGAACCGAACGACATCGCGCCGGTGGAGAAACGCCGCACGATGGTCTTGGCGGGCTCCACGTCCTCGATCGGCACAGGCGCGCGGCCGTCTTCCTTTGCGTCCTTGATGCGGAACAGCCCGCGAATGGTCAGCAGATGCTCGGACTGCTCGTTCACGATCTGTGCGAAGGCGCGGTAATGCTCCTGCGAATTGCCGCGCACCGCGTGTTGCAGCCCGGCGACGGTCTCCGCGGTCCAGACATGGTCCTCGCCGCGCATGCGCACGGCATAATCACCGCCGACTTCGAGCATCGTGCGGTAAATCGGCGCATCGCTAAACGCGGCGCGATGCCTCTGCACCGTCTCTTCCGCGATCTCAGCGAGCCCGACGCCCTCGATGCGGGTATGCGTGCCAGTGAAATACTTATCGACGAAGTCCTGCCGCAGGCCAACGGCATCAAAGATCTGCGCGCCGCAATAGGACTGATAGGTGGAGATGCCCATCTTGGACATCACCTTGAGTAGCCCTTTGTCGATCGACTTGATGTAGCGTTTGATGATCTCTTTTTCTTCAAGCTTCTGCGGCAGATCGTCCTTCATGGCGATCAACGTTTCGAAGGCGAGATAGGGATTGATCGCCTCCGCGCCGTAGCCGGCCAGACACGCGAAGTGATGCACCTCGCGCGGCTCGGCAGTCTCCAACACCATGCCGACCGAGGTGCGCAACCCGCTGCGGATGAGATGATGATGCACCGCCGCGCAGGCGAGCAGCGAGGGGATCGGGATGCGGTCGGCGCCGGCCCTTCGGTCGGACAGGATGATGATGTTGCAGCCGTTGCGCACTTCCTCCTCGGCGCGTTCGCACAATTCGTCGAGCGCCCAATCCATGCCGTCGGCGCAGTGCTCGACCGGGAAGGTGATGTCGAAGGTCAGCGACTTGAAATGGTCGCTGCTCGTTTCCGAGATCGAGCGGATTTTCTCGAGGTCGGCATTGGTCAAGATCGGCTGGCGCACCTCCAGCCGCTTGGACTTCGAGGCGCCTTCGAGGTCGAACAAGTTCGGGCGCGGTCCGATGATCGAGACGAGGCTCATCACGAGCTCCTCGCGGATCGGATCGATCGGCGGATTGGTGACCTGCGCGAAGTTCTGCTTGAAATAGGTGAACAGCGGCTTCGGCTTGTCCGACAGCGCCGAAATCGGCGTGTCGTTGCCCATGGCGCCGACCGCCTCTTCGCCGGTGGTCGCCATCGGCGACATCAGCAGCTTGAGGTCTTCCTGGGTGTAACCGAAGGTCTGCTGGCGATCGAGCAGCGCAAGATTGGAGATTGGGGCTTGGGTGGCCGTTGCCGGCAATTCTTCCAGCACGATCTGGGTGCGGCTGAGCCATTCCTTATAGGGATGCCTGCGGGCGAGCGTGGCTTTTAGCTCCTCGTCGGGAATGAGCCGGCCCTCGTCGAGATCGACCAGCAGCATCTTGCCCGGCTGCAGCCGCCACTTTTTAATGATGTCCTTTTCCGGGATCGGTAGGACGCCCATCTCGGAGGCCATAATGATGCGATCGTCATTGGTGAGGAAATAGCGCGCCGGGCGCAGGCCGTTGCGGTCAAGCGTGGCGCCGATCTGGCGACCATTGGTGAAGGCAATCGCGGCCGGGCCGTCCCACGGCTCCATCAGTGCGGCGTTGTATTCGTAGAAGGCGCGCCGCTCCTCATCCATGAGCGGATTGCCCGCCCAGGCTTCCGGAATCATCATCATCATGGCGTGAGCGAGCGAGTAGCCGCCCTGCACCAGGAATTCGAGCGCATTATCGAAGCAGGCGGTATCGGACTGGCCTTCGTAGGAGATCGGCCACAGTTTATTGATGTCCTTGCCGAACAGTGGCGAGGACACCGAAGCCTGACGTGCCGCCATCCAGTTAACGTTGCCGCGTAGCGTGTTGATCTCGCCATTATGCGCGATGTAGCGGTACGGATGCGCCAACGACCAGGTCGGGAAGGTGTTGGTCGAGAAGCGCTGGTGCACGAGCGCGAGCGCGCTCTCAAAATCCGGATCG
>JBKPLN010000137.1:0-5892 GCA_046731635.1 Pseudomonadota bacterium
CAAGCAAGGTCTTCTCGCGCACGAAATGGACATAGGCATCGACCGCAAAACGTGTACCCGGCAGTATCCCGCGCAATGACGTGACATAGCCGCGTTCAAGCCCAAGGCTGTCGGTCAGCTTGAGCCACCGCGCGATGCCGCCATCGCCTTCTCGCTCGCCGTCATGGTCGACCAGGCGCGAGCGCCATTCGCGGCGGATCGATGACTCCTCGCAACGTGCGATCAGGCTCGCATCCTTGATCGGGATCATGGCCTGGTAGTAGTAGCGGTTGAGCGCCCAGGCCTGCACCTGACCCTTGGTGCATTTGCCGCCATGCAGCAGCGCATGAAACGGGTGCAGGCGGTGGTAGCGCGTTTCGCCAATCTCGCGCAGCGCGGCCTCAAGCTCGTCCGGAGACATCAGCTTCACAGCACGATCTCCATGCCATCCTCGGCGATCTGCCAGCCGGCGCTCTCGACCTTGCGGCGCTCAGCAGAGCCATCGACGAGGACCGGATTGGTGTTGTTGATGTGAACAAAGAGACGTCGTGCCGACAACCCCCTCAGCGCGCGCAGCGAGCCATCGTCTCCGTCAATTTGCATGTGGCCCATGCGACGGCCGGTTTTTTGGCCGGTGCCGGCGCGGATCATTTCGTCATCAGTAAAGAGCGTGCCATCAAACAGCACTACGTCCGCGCCGGCAAAGCGTTCGCGCATTTGCTCGGTGACCGTAGCCGCTCCGGGCACGAATACCATTTTTGCTCCCTCGCGCTGCAATACGATGCCGACGTTGGACGCGCTCTCGGTATCGAGCTCCGGCGCTTCGCCTTCCAGGTACAGCGGAAGCTTGCCCGGCACCATGAACAACGTCGCTTCGATCCCGCCCGTGAGCGTAAAGCGCTCGCCCGGATTGACCGCACGGCGCGCCATCGAGTTCATCGCGCCAAACATGGCGTTGGCGGCTACCGCAGCGTGGCTGGCCGGCGTGGCATACAGCACAAATGGCGTGCTCTCGCGCAGGGACAATAGCCCGGCGATCTGGTCGATCTCTGCCCCCGTCAGCACCACGGCTTGAATGGGACTACCCCGCAAGCCGTCGCCGGGGTGCAGGGCCGATGTCGCACGGATCTGTGCGTTTAAATCAGGTGAAGCGTTGATCAGGGTCCAATGGCCGTCGCCCGCCGAGACCGCAAGGCCGGTTTGCGTCCGCGGCTTGACGCGCGGGTCACCAGCCCACGCCAGAGCGCAGACCGGACACCGGCAGTTCCATTGTGGAAAAGCGCCTCCGGCCGCCGAACCAAGCACAATGGCGGTGAGGCGCCCCATCTAGCGGGGTTGTTGGGACAGGATCAGAAAATCAGAGTTCGGCCGGCAGATAGCCGTTGATCTCCAGTCCGATGCAAATCTCGACGAGAGTCGGGGTGGTCCAAGCCATGGCGTTTCCTTTCAGCCGCATTCTGACCGGCGGTTCCCCGCCAATTTACATTAGAGGGAAAACGCCGCAAGAGCCTGGCCGTTCACAAGATCATTCACGTCTTTGTAATAGCCTGCCGCCATAACGGCGCCCCACACGACTGTTATGGGTATAACTGCTGAAAAGTGCCCACGAAGCGCCCTCCTGTCCATTTGTTCCCTTCGGCTCTGCCTGCTTGTTTGCTAAAACCTGCAGTGAATCGTGTGAATCGCGTAATCTTGCAAAATAGCCACAGTTGCCTCCTGTTCTGACGTAGCCATTGGGAAAAACGTAACCGCGTGTGCACTATCAGTAGTATGGAATGACATTCGGCGGCCTCCTCGGCCCTCCATCATTGGGAGATAAAGTGGTGAAAAGTGCACGATTTGATCGCCTGCTGGCCTCGACGGCGCTTGTTCTGGTGCTGGCTTTGTCCGGCCACGCGGCTACCGCGCAGCAGACCGAAAGCCAGGCTCGGGCGTCAGTCCCTGTGCCGGACACGTCGCTGCCTCCACCCCTGACAGCCAAGGACATCCAGGTTCCGGCGAAGCAGGCTGCGAAGGAAGAGCCAAAGCAGGACGCCACAGCCCCCGCTAGCGAGCCCAGCAAGGCCACGGCCGCCGCGCCAACGCCCGAGAGCCCTGTCGGCGAGAAGCTTCGCGAATTGATCGCGGGGCGGCAGCTCGACCGCCTCGTCAGCCGAAAAGCTGATCGCGCGGGGATCGAAGCCTTTTACAGTGGCCGCAACTATGCGCCGCTCTGGGTGAGCAACAATATCGCCAGCGAACGGGCGAAAGCCGCTATCGCATACCTGGGCCAAGCTGACGCCGTTGGCCTCGACCCGGCCGACTATCCAACGCCTGACTTCAAGTCGGCGGCCGGCCCGGACTCGCTGGCCGAGGCCGAGCTCAAGCTCACTGCGTCGGCGCTCACCTTCGCGCGCCATGCACAGACCGGGCGCATCCATTTCACCCGCGTCGGTCCGGACATCCAATATGATCTCGCCGCGCCCGAACCGGCGGACGTTTTGGCCAAGCTCGCCGACGGCAATGACGCAGCCAAGGTCCTCGACGGCTTCAACCCGCCGCAGGCGGGGTTCAAGGCGCTGAAGGCCAAGCTCGCTGAAGTGCGCAAGGCTCCGGTCGCTCACGAGACCAAGATCGCGCCGAAGCCCGAGCAACCGCGGGTCCATGTGCCCGATGGCAAGATTTTGCGCCCCGGCATGAAGGATGCGCGCGTGGTCGCGCTGCGCAAGCGCCTCGACATTCCGGGCGACAAAGACAATCCGCTCTACGATGACGCGGTGCGTGACGCGGTCAAGACGTTCCAGACCGAAAGCGACATCAACGTCGACGGCGACCTCGGACCAAACACCGTGCGCGCGCTCAACGGTGAGCGCAAGGAAGAAGTGCGTCACGCGCCTGCCAACCCTATCGAAACGATTATCGTCAATATGGAACGCTGGCGCTGGCTGCCGCGCGATCTCGGCAATCCGCACGTCATCGTCAACGTGCCGGACTATTCGTTGACGCTTTACAACAACGACAAAGTGTACTGGCACACGCGGATTGTGGTGGGTAAGCCGAACCTGGCTACACCAATGGTCAGCGCGGACATGAAATTCATCACGGTCAACCCGACCTGGAACGTGCCGCCGTCGATCATCGAGAAAGAATACCTGCCGGCCTTGGAGGCAGACCCGCAGGCCCTCGACCGAATTGGTCTCAAGCTGACGCAGAATCCGGATGGCACGATCCATATTTCGCAGCCGCCCGGGGCCGGAAACGCGCTCGGCCGCATCCGCTTTAACTTCCCGAACAAGTTCCTGGTGTATCAGCACGACACGCCGGACAAGCACCTCTTCTCGCGCGAGAAGCGGGCCTACAGCCATGGCTGCATGCGGGTGCAGAACCCGCTGACATACGGCGAGAAGCTCTTGTCGCTGGTGTTGCCGAAGGAGCGCTACACGGAAGCGCGCCTTCAATCGATGTTTGGAGAGAACGAGATCAATATCAACTTCCCAAAAGTTATCCCTGTGCACCTGACCTATCAGACCGCGTTCGTGGATGAATCCGGCAAACTGCAGCTGCGCGAAGATGTTTACGGGCGCGACGCCAAAATGTTCGCGATCCTCAAGAGCAATGAGCGCAAGGTCGCCGACATCGCAATTGAGCGGCCGAAGGATTCGTCGTCCAAGCCTGTGCGCATGCCGGTGGGCATGTATGGGGGCAGTGGCTACAGCTATGGCGGTGGCAACAACTTCTTCGACTGGATTTTCGGCGGACCACAGGGCGGCCCCCGCCCCTATCCGCCGCGCAACGTCCCGCCTCCGCAGCGTTACAACGGGCGATATAGCTGGCGCTGAACACGAACTAACGCCAATACGAAATGCCGGCGGCAAAACCGCCGGCATTTTTCTTCTGGGCGATGTTTGAATGGTACAGGCGGGTGGACTTGAACCACCGACCTCTGGTTCCACAGACCAGCGCTCTAACCAACTGAGCTACGCCTGCACGATCGCCTTCGTCCGGACGCTCGATCCAAGCGGCCGGAACCTAGGTGCCGGCCGCCGTTTTGGCAAGCGGCCCGGCGTTCTTCGTTCCAAAACGAAAACCCGGGCATTTCTGCCCGGGCTTCGCACCCACTATCTTCCAAGACGCCTGGCGTCAGGCTGCCTTGTTGAATGAGCTGATGCTAACCTTGATCGGCTCGGCAGTTTCAGTGGCGACCTTCTGAGCATGCTCGGACAGTTCCTTGGCCTGCGTGATGAAGGCATCGAACTGCTTGCGCAGGTAGGCGCTGTAAAGTTCAACCACTTCGGAATAGGACTTCGCCGTCATGACCTCGGTGAGCAGGTCAAACGCAGCGTCGCTGTTTGCGCGCGTGGTCTCGATCACTTTGAGCCCATAGCTCGCGCAGCCCTTGGTGGCCGTCGAATAGGTGTCTTCAAGCACGTCGGTCGCCTTCTCGGCCGCGCTCTTGACCTTCTCGTAATTCTCTTTGGCCTGAGCGACGCCCTTCTCCGCGAACTCGCGGAAGGCCGTCGGAACCTCGAATTTCGGCATTTCGAACTTGGGCATCTCAAACTTCGGCATTTCGAAAGCCGGCGCGCTCACGGCGACCGGCTTTGGTTTGGATTTTGAAGCCGAAGAAGTAGTCGTTTCAGCCATAAGAAAGCATCCTCTGATAGCGAGGGCATTCCAGATCGGACCGTCCGCCCTCGGAAAATCGGCCCTATGAATGGGGAACGCCACGCACCCTGCTTGACCGGTGCGCCGCGATCACGTGAGCACTGCTTATACACAAATTTTGGTGCATTGCAATAAAAAATATTGCGATGCACAAAAAGACATGTATCTGCATTAGGGCGGGTTCCGCCCTGTTGCTGATCGCCGCTATCAGGCAGTCAAAACGGTTCAGCGCTTGGTCATCTTGGCCATTCGTTCGCCAAGTTCCTTGCCCTGTTCCGTAAGGGCCGCGATCTGGGAGTTCATGTATTCCGCATGCAGCGCCATCACGTCCTTGGGGTCTTTGGCCTGTAAAAGGCGTTGCGCAAATTCGAACGAGGACGTGATGTTTCGCTCCGCGAACCCCATCGCAAGTTCGCCAACTTCCTTGGCGCCAGCTTGCACGCTGGCCGCCTGGTTCTCCGCCGTACTGACCGCGTGTTGCGCCGCTGAAATGAAAATATCAAAAGCCTGCTTGGCCTATTCGACGCTTTTTTCCGCATATCCGCCGGAATTTCGAAATGGGGGTTCCTTCCTTAGCCATGACACCCTCCTGCATGTCGCACCGGCTGCCCAACCGTATGCCTGAAACTCTATTTAGGTTTTTGCACCCTACATACCAGCCACGGAATGGGCTGCATTAACCTTATTTAGGCATGCGGCTTGCTGGCGTTTCGCGCGCCGTGGACGCCGTACTTCGGCGGCCCTATGAGGGCCCTATCAGCGCGCCGCAATGACGATCGAAGCCGACATGCAGCTAGCCTATCTTCGCGATCCGCGGTTGGCGGCACACGCTCTTAGTCCGACGCCGGCTTGGCTGTGGCGCGAAGATGCAAGGCAAATTCTGTGGGCCAATCCAGCGGGTGGGTCGATTTTCGGAGCTGCGTCGCCCGGTGTGCTTGCGGCAATGCGCTTCGATTCCGATCATTCCGCGGCGGAACAGGTCAGGCGTCTGTCAGGAACATTGCCGCGTGCAGAGGCGCCGCGGCTGGAGCGGTTGCGCGGCTTTGGCGCCCACACCGGAGCTGTGCTGGTATGTCTATGCTCCCGCGTCACGCTGGCCGACAACAGTGCGGCGATACTGGTCATCTCAACCGAGCGTGCTGGCCGCGACCTTGCCTTGCCTGATCGGGCACGCTGTCTGCTTCAGGATTTCGACCAACCGGCAGCGATGTTTACGGCCGACGGCGAACTGATCCAGGGGGAGCCCGCCGCACAAACACTGCTCGGCAC
>JBKPLN010000138.1:0-6194 GCA_046731635.1 Pseudomonadota bacterium
GGCGTTTTGCGCAATTTGGCTTGTGGTGGCGGCCGTGTTTCGCTTTTCGTCGCTGGCCGCGCTCATTGCAAGTGCAATGACGCCTTTGGTCTTGTGGTTATTTGACCTCCCAAATGTCGCGGCGGTCTTTACGCTTCTCACTCTATTGCTGTGGATCAAGCACCGGGAAAACATCGCGCGCCTGCTCAGCGGCACCGAAGGCAGGATCGGCGCAAAGGCAGAAAGCCCGAGCTAAACTTATAGTTGTATCGGCCAAAAAACGGTTGTAGTGCTGTCGCGGGTGGAAGCGGGGTGGCAGACGTTGAGTGATCCTGGACAGACCGAAGATTCGCGTCTCGATTGGCTCAGGCTGATCCGCAGCGAAAACATCGGCCCGCGTACCTTTCATGATCTTGTCAGGCACTACGGGGGTGTCCATCCGGCTCTTTTGGCCCTGCCCGATCTCGCGCGCCGCGGTGGCTTGAAGCGTTCCCCGCGTATTTGCTCGCGCGAGCAGGCCGAAGCCGAATTGAAGGCTGCGCGTGCGGCGGGTGTCGAATTCCTCACGCTTGACGAGCACGACTATCCCGCGCGCCTGCGAATGATTGACGATCCGCCGCCGGTTCTTGCGCTGCGGGGCAATATCGACGCGCTGGCGCGGCCGCTGATCGGCATTGTCGGCTCGCGGAATGCGTCGGCGGCGGGGATCAAGTTTGCCCAACGCATTGCGCGCGATCTGGGCGATGCGGGCTTCACTGTTGTGTCCGGACTCGCGCGCGGCATCGACGCCGCCGCGCATCGCGCGAGCCTGGGCACCGGCACTGTGGCCGTGCTCGCCGGCGGCCACGACCGGATCTATCCGGCCGAACATGTCGCACTGCTCGAAGAGCTTCTGGCGGAGGGCGCCGCGATATCTGAAATGCCATTCACCTGGGAGCCGCGCGCCCACGACTTTCCGCGCCGCAATCGCCTCATCTCGGGCCTTTCGCTTGGCATCGTGGTCGTCGAGGCAGCCCGCCGCTCCGGCTCGCTCATCACGGCGCGACTTGCAGCTGAACAAGGACGCGAAGTCTTCGCGGTGCCAGGGTCGCCGTTAGATCCGCGCAGCGAAGGGACGAACGGTCTGCTCAAGCAAGGCGCGACGCCGGTGACCGAAGCCGCGGACGTGCTCGCAGCGATCGAACCTATTCTCGGCCGCGGGCCCAGTATTGCATCGGCGCAGGAGCCAGCCCAGGAGCCGTCCGTTTCTCCCGATATCACAACCGGCGATGAGGAGCGCAGCCGCCTCATCGCGCTTCTCGGTCCCGCACCAATATCGATCGACGATCTGGTGCGGCTCGCGTGCACCTCCGCGACAATTGTGCGCACCGTGCTGCTCGAGCTCGAGATTGCGGGGCGGATCGAACGGCATGGTGCAGGGTTGGTATCACTGCTGTAACGTGCGATATCAACTGGCCTCCAGTCGGAAACCTATCCATGTCCCGCCGATCTGTCATCGCACTCGTCGTGTTTCTGGTATTGCAAGTTCACCAATCGCGCGCGCAGGACCCATCGTTCGCGGCTTTTGCGTCCGCGCTTTGGACTGATGCACAAGCCAAGGGAATTACCCGCGCGACTTTCGATCTTGCGCTAAAAGGGGTCACGCCAGACCAGCGGGTCATTGCGGCGACAAAGCGCCAGCCGGAATACGGAAAACCGGTCGGCGACTATGTGAACGCGATCGTCTCCAACCGTCGCATCAAGGACGGGCAGCTCAAGGCTCGCGAATGGGCCAAGACCTTCGATGACGTCGAAAAGAAATTCCAGGTTGAGCGCTGGGTGCTGCTGTCCCTGTGGGGAATGGAGTCGGACTTCGGCGCCGAGAAGGATCGCTGGGACGTGTTTCGGTCGCTCGCCACGCTGGCATACGTAAAGTACCGCGACCCCTATTTCCGAAACGAACTGCTGGTCGCGATGCGCATCATGCAGGACGGCCACTTTGCGCGGGACAAGATGGTCAGCTCCTGGGCCGGCGCCATGGGCCAGTCACAGTTCATGCCGTCAAATTTCGTCGACTATGCCATCGATTTTTCGGGTGATGGCCGCACCGATATCTGGGGCAATGTGCCGGACGTGCTCGGATCCACCGCCAATTACCTGCGCAAATGGAAGTGGAACTCCGCCCTGCCCTGGGGCTTCGAGGTGACCGTCCCAAACGGCTTCGACTACATGCGCAGCCGCGCGACCTTCGCCGAATGGCAAGAGCTTGGTGTACGCCGCGCCGACGGAAAACCGTTTCCGTCGTCCGGACAAGGCATCCTGTTCTTCCCGAGCGGGGCGGCCGGCCCGGGCTTTGTTGTCACCGAAAATTTCGATGTGCTGAAGGAATACAACAATTCGGATGCCTATGCGATCGCGGTGGGTCACCTCGCCGATCGCATGCAAGGCGCCGGGTTGATCAAGACGGCCTGGCCCAAGGACGATCGCCAGCTGTCTCGCGATGCGCGCGTTGCGCTGCAAAGAAAATTGTCGGAGATGGGTTACAAGGTGAACGAATTCGAGGGGCACATTGATTTCGACCTTCGCGACAATATTCGTGCCGAGCAGAAGAAATTGGGCATGTTGCCGGACGGCCATCCAACCTACGCTTTTCTGGACAAGTTGGGCGTGACGACGAAGTGAGCGAGCCCGGCGTCGGCGGGCGGCCTCTTCAAAGTAGCACTTGGCAATGGTAACAATTTATAGTTGTGTCTCTTTCGCGCCCTATTTGACTGGTCTGACACGGCTTCTTAACGGGCTTATTTGACAGTAGGGGTCACCTTCCCCATGTTCCGGGCCAACAAACGGCCGATTCCGCCTTAAGCCCCAACTGTACCGGCGGATAACCTATTGGATTTTCATGAATATTGTCGTAGTCGAATCGCCGGCCAAGGCGAAGACGATTAACAAGTACCTCGGCCCTGGCTATGAGGTATTGGCTTCCTTTGGCCATATCCGCGACCTCCCTGCCAAGGATGGCTCGGTCGATCCCGAGGCGGATTTCCGCATGCTCTGGGAGGTCGACGCCAAGTCGAACCAGCGCATCAACGACATCGCGCGAAAGCTTAAGGACGCCGACAAGCTGATCCTCGCGACCGACCCTGATCGCGAGGGTGAAGCGATCTCCTGGCATGTGCTGGAAGTGCTGAAGGAGAAGAACGCGCTCAAGGGACACGCAATCGAGCGCGTGGTGTTCAACGCAATCACCAAGCAAGCCGTGACCGAGGCTATGAAGCACCCGCGGCAGATCGACTCTTCGCTTGTCGACGCCTATCGGGCCCGCCGTGCTCTCGACTATCTGGTGGGATTCACCCTCTCGCCCGTGCTTTGGCGCAAGCTCCCGGGTGCGCGCTCGGCCGGACGCGTGCAGTCCGTCGCACTCCGGCTGGTCTGTGACCGCGAACTGGAAATCGAGAAATTCGTCGCCAAGGAATACTGGTCCATCGTCGCCAAGCTTGCGACCCCCCGCAACGAAGTTTTCGAAGCGCGTCTGGTCGGTGCGGACGGACAGAAGATCCAGCGCCTCGACATCGGCTCCGGCGCCGAAGCGGAAGCTTTTACGCGGGATCTCGAGAACGCCATCTTCAAGGTGACCGCAGTCGAGGCAAAGCCGGCCCGGCGAAATCCGCCGCCGCCCTTTACGACCTCGACCATGCAGCAGGAAGCAAGCCGCAAGCTCGGCCTCGCCCCAGCGATGACCATGCGTCTTGCGCAGCGGCTCTACGAAGGCGTGGAGATCGACGGCGAAGCGACCGGCTTGATCACCTATATGCGAACCGACGGCATCGACTTGGCGCCGGAAGCGATTGCCGACATCCGCGCAATGCTAGGTCGCAACTACGGGAAAGAGTATGTTCCCGAGACCCCGCGCGAGTACCACAACAAGTCGAAGAACGCGCAGGAAGCACACGAGGCCGTGCGTCCGACGAGCGCCAGCCGCACACCAGCGGAAGTCGCCAAATATGTCGATCGCGACCAAGCACGACTGTACGAGCTGATCTGGAACCGCGCGGTCGCCAGCCAGATGGAATCGGCCGAGCTCGAGCGCACCACAGTCGACATCGTCGCTAAGGCTGGTTCACGGAACATCGATTTGCGCGCGTCTGGCCAGGTGGTGAAGTTCGATGGCTTCCTCACGCTCTATCAGGAAGGCCAGGACGAGACTCCCGATGATGACGAGTCACGACGCCTGCCCGCCATGTCCGAGGGCGAACTGCTCAACAAGCAGGCCATCGAGTCCTCGCAGCATTTCACCGAGCCTCCGCCGCGCTTTTCGGAAGCCGCCCTGGTCAAGCGCATGGAAGAACTGGGCATCGGGCGGCCCTCGACCTACGCCTCGATCCTGCAGGTGCTGCAAGATCGCGGTTATGTCCGCATCGACAAGAAGCGCCTTATCCCCGAAGACAAGGGTCGTGTCGTCGTCGCATTCCTCGAAAGTTTCTTCACGCGCTACGTCGAGTACGATTTCACGGCGAGTCTCGAAGAGAAACTCGACGAAATTTCGGCGGGCACGATTGACTGGCGTGCAGTGCTCGCCGAGTTCTGGGAGCAATTTGTCGGCGCCGTCAACGATATCAAGGAGGTGCGCAATCGGGTTGTGCTCGACGCGCTCAACGATTTGCTCGAACCGCATATTTTTCCCGAACGCGCCGACGGCAGACCGCGGCGGGAGTGCCCGCAATGCGGCACCGGTCAACTCTCTCTGAAGACCGGGCGCTTCGGAGCCTTTATCGGCTGCTCGAATTATCCGGAATGCAATTTCACGCGGCAGATCACGCCCAACGCCGACGGCGTGCAAGGTAAAAAGGTTCTCGGCGAGGACCCGGGAACGGGCCTTGAAGTGACGCTCCGTGGCGGCCGCTTCGGGCCTTATTTGCAGCTGGGCGAGCAGATCAAGCCGCCGAAAGTAAAAAGGGGGGAGAAGAAGCCGGAAGTCGAGAAGCCCAAGCGCGCCAGCATCCCCAAAGGTATTTCGCCCGAGAGCATCGATCTTGAAAAGGCGCTGGGCCTCCTCGCGCTACCACGCGAAATCGGCCTGTCCCCCGACGACCGCGAACCCATCGTCGCGGGCATTGGACGGTTCGGCCCTTATGTGAAGCACGGCAAGACATATGCAAATCTCGAAGATGGCGACGATGTTCTGACCATCGGCCTCAATCGCGCCGTCACGCTGATCGCGGAAAAAAAGGCCAATCCGAAGAAGGGCCGCCGCTTCGGTGCCGACCCCGGCAGGGTTTTGGGCGAACACCCCGACGAAGGGGGGCCGGTTGTGGTCAAGAATGGCCGTTACGGGCCCTACGTGAGTCACAACGGTATCAATGCCACGATCCCGGCCGACAAGACCCCGGAGGAGATTTCGCTCACTGAGGCGGTCGTACTGCTGGATGCGCGTGCCGATCAGCTCAGCGCACAGCCGCGGCGCGCGGCCGGACGCAAGAAAGCGGGCGAGCCTTCCGAAGCGCCGAAGGGCCGCAAGAAGAAAGCCGAGGCCGCCGATAAAGGCGAGAAATCCGCCAGCCCGCGGAAAAAACCGGCAAAGAAGGCGGCCAAAGTCACGGCCGCTGAGTAAGTGGCGAAGCCGCAGGCCGGCCATTACATTTTATTGTGTGGCGCCGTTGCGGCGCAGGACTTTTCATTTTGAACAAAGCATCGAAAAAGAACCCTTCCCTCCCATCTAAGGCCGACATTCTCGCCTTCATCGGAAACAGGCCCGGCAAGGTCGGCACCCGTGAGATCGCCCGCGCCTTCGGCCTCAAGAATGCAATGCGCGCCGATCTGAAGCGTCTGTTGCGCGAGCTCGCAGACGAAGGATCTATCGAAAGACGGCGCAAGAAATTGCATCGTGCCGGCACCCTTCCCTCCACCGTTCTGGCTGACGTGACCTCGCGGGATAGCGACGGCGATCTCATCGCAACACCCGACGAATGGGATGAGGACGCGCATGGCGCCGCGCCCAAAATACGCATTCACACGCCTCGCAAGGCCCGGCCTGGCGAAGCTGCCGGCCTCGGCGATCGCGTGCTTCTCCGCCTCGACGAGGCCGAGGAAGAAAATGGAATCCGGCATCGCGGCCATGTGATCAGGATCATCGATCACCCGAAGCATCGGGTCCTTGGCATATTCCGCCAAATCCCCCATGGCGGCGGACGATTGGAGCCTGTTGACAAGAAAATGCTTGGCAGGGAGCTCTCCATCCC
>JBKPLN010000139.1:0-3997 GCA_046731635.1 Pseudomonadota bacterium
TTCCAACTCCGGTCGCGCCGGAATCGATAAATTCTCTCACGTCCTCGGCAATGCGCTGATCCGGATTGTCGGCAGCGTCGCCGCGCAATTGTATGCGATAGTGATTTGCGCCGGCCAGCCACCGATCCAGGTATCTCTGGGTAAGCCACCGCCGCCAGCGGATCTGCAGCCATTGATTGAGATAGAGCTGATAAACCGCGAGCACGATGAAGATTGCCGCAAGGACGCAAAAGTACCCGAGTTGATAGATGAACTCGTCCCAGTTCTTGTCCTGCAGCGCGTTATAAAAAGCGTTGTTCCACGAATTGAGAAGGACGTTGATCCCCACGATCGACAGCTCGATGGCGATCACCGCTGCCAGCAGAATTCGTCCTGCCCAACGATCCTCGGAAAAGAAGTAGGGGCCGGCAATTCGCCACACGATGGCAAGCGTCGAGAATATGCCTCTCACGGGAGGTCTCCTGTCAGAAACGGATTGCAGAGGAGGGTATGGCCAGCACCTTCTACTTCTGGCTAGTGCTGCGCAGGATTCGATCTATTTCCACGGATTCAGCCCATAAAAAGGGGTGTATCAAGGGCATCGATCAGATGCATTTTGCATTGACGTACCCCGGTGCGGCCCAATATTGCTTCCGGTCGTCGCACCTCGTACGATCAAGCCACACGAGTTGCCAGATACACGCAAAAACCGGGTCGTGGAATAGGACCCGGCAACAAATGTTCACGGGTTAGTGATCCAAGGGAGGAAATCCGAAATGTCCAATAAAAAACTGTCTGGGGCTTCGACCCGACGCAAGTTCTTGAGCGGCGCGGCAGTGGCCAGTGCGGCGGTGGTCGCACCGACCGTCGTCAAGGCGCAAGGCCCCATCAATATGCGATGGCAGAGCACTTGGCCGTCGAAAGACATCTTCCACGAATACGCCAACGACTTCGCCAAGAAGGTCAACGATATGACCGGCGGCGATCTGAAGATCGAGGTGTTGCCGGCCGGCGCCGTGGTGCCTGCCTTCCAACTTCTCGATGCGGTTTCGAAGGGCGTGCTCGACGGCGGTCACGGCGTGCTCGTCTATCACTACGGCAAACAGCAGGCTCTCGCGCTATGGGGCTCGGGCCCCGGCTACGGGATGGACGCCAACATGCTGCTGTCCTGGCACAAGTACGGCGGCGGGAAGCAACTGCTCGACAAGATCTACACGGGGATCAACGCCAACGTCGTTTCGTTTCCGTACGGACCGATGCCGACCCAGCCGCTCGGCTGGTACAAGAAGCCGGTCACCAAGGTGGAAGACTTCCAGGGCCTCAAGTTCCGCACCGTCGGCATCTCGATTGACGTGTTCACCGGGCTGGGCGCTGCGGTCAACGCGCTGCCCGGCGGCGAAATCGTTGCGGCCATGGATCGCGGCCTGCTCGAAGCGGCGGAATTCAACAACGCCACGTCGGACCGCGTGCTCGGCTTTGCCGACGTCTCCAAAGTCTACATGCTGCAAAGCTACCACCAGAATGCCGAGCAGTTCGAAATCTCGTTCAACAAGACGAAATTCGACGCTCTGCCGGCCAAGATGAAGGCAATCATCGAGAACGCGGTTGAAGCGGCGTCGCAGGACATGTCCTGGAAAGCCATCGATCGCTACTCGAAGGACTACATCGAGCTGCAGACCAAGGACAACGTCAAGGTCTACAAGACGCCCGACGCGGTCCTCAAGCGACAGCTCGAAGTCTTTGACGATGTTGCCAGGAAAAAAGCTGCGGAAAACCCGCTGTTCAAGGAAATCGTCGAATCGCAGGTGGCCTTCGCCAAGCGGGCGGTCCAATGGGAACAGGATACGGTCGTCGATCGCAAGATGGCATTCCTCCACTACTTTGGTCCGAACGCAAAGAAGCCAATCTGACGGCGAACTGATCTGACAGGGCACCATTCCGCAGAAAAACGGGATGGTGCTTTGTTGTTCGCAAGATATCCGCCCGGGGGCGGCAATAAATGAACGTTCAAAGCCTCCTTCACACGATCGATGAGCTCAGCACCTGGGTCGGCAAGTTATTTGCGTGGCTGATCGTCGTTCTTATGACCGTCGTGTGCGTCGAAGTTTTCAAACGCTACATCTTGAACGCTCCGACCGCCTGGATCTTCGATCTTGAAAACATGCTGTACGGCACGCTGTTCATGATGTGCGGTGCCTATACGCTGGCACAGAACGCGCACGTACGTGGCGATTTTCTTTACAGCTCGATGCGGCCGCGCATGCAGGCAAGCCTCGACCTGTTTCTGTATATCCTGTTTTTCATTCCCGGAATTGCAGCGCTGATTTATTCGGGTTGGATCTTCTTCGGTGAATCCTGGAGGATTAACGAGCATTCGACCGTGACCGCGAACGGTCCACCGGTCTGGCAGTTCAAGTTCGTCATCCCGCTCGCCGGCGTGATGGTGATGATTCAAGGCCTGGCGGAAATCATCCGCTGCGTCGTATGCCTGCGGACCGGCGAGTGGCCAAGCCGACTCAAAGACGTCACTGAAATCGACGTCGTCGAAGAACAGTTGGCGCAAAGCGAGCACGTCGACGAAGCGGCGCGCAAGATGGCGATCGAACGCGCTAAAGGCATCGACGAAATTGCACGCCAGCGCGGCATGGGTGGAGATCTGCAGAAATGAGCGATCCCGCCCTCGGCCTTCTGATGCTCTGCCTCATCGTGGTCGTCATCATGATGGGGTTTCCGACGGCTTTCACGCTGATGGGCCTCGGCATTGTGTTTGGATTTATCGCGTATTTCAAAAGCGGCCAGTTCTGGTGGGAGAATGGAGTTTTCGACCTGATGGTCCAGCGCACTTACGGCGCCATGACCAACGACGTCCTCATTTCCATCCCGCTGTTCGTCTTGATGGGCTATGTGATGGAACGCGGCGCGCTGGTCGACAAGATGTTTTATTCGATCCAGCTTGCTTTCCGCCGTGTGCCCGCCTCGCTCGCTGTCGCAACGCTGATCGTGTGCACTTTCTGGGGCATTGCTTCGGGTCTGGTGGGCGCGGTCGTGGTGCTGATGGGCGTCATCGCGTTCAACCCGATGCTGCGCGCCGGTTACGACGTCAAGCTCGCGTCCGGCGTCATTACGGCCGGCGGCACGCTCGGCATTCTCATTCCACCCTCGGTCATGATCATCGTTTACGCGGCGGTGGCCGGCCAATCCGTCGTCAAGCTCTACGCCGCGGCGATGTTTCCGGGCTTCTTCCTGGCATTCCTTTATCTCGTCTATATCGTCGGTTGGGCGATGCTCAATCCCAAGATCGCGCCAGCACTGCCGGCGGAGCAAACGCGGGTGCCGGTGCCCGAGTGGATGCGGAAATTCCAGGCTGCGTACTCACAAAACATGTTTGTCGGGCTCGGCTCGGCTCTGTTTTCGCCGTCTCGCGCGTTGGCAATCCAGGCGGACAAGGATCGCATCGGTTATCTGACAATTCTCAAGAATTTCGGCTACTCCCTGATCCCATTTCTCATCGTCGGCGGCACGCTTGCGTTGACCTGGTGGTACGTGGTCATCCACCCTCAGCGCGGCCCTGAAGCCGTGTTCGAAGGCGTGCAGCAGCTTGGAATGAGCGGCCTGAAAAAAGAAGCGGTGGCCGCGGATTTTGGTCCGCCAACGGCATTCTATTGGTGGTTTGGCGCGATCGCGCTGGTCTGCCTGTTGTGGCAGATACGCTACTATTGGCGACTGGATGCCGACCGGCTCGAAGTGATCAAGCTGCTGTCAACATCGATCATGCCGCTCGGCATTCTCACCGTTGTGGTGCTGGGGGTGATCCTGTTTGGAATTACGACCGCGACCGAGTCCGCCGGCGTCGGCGCCGCGGGTGCGTTCCTGCTGGCAGTTCAGGCCAGAACCTTGGACTGGAAACGCACCAAGGAAGCAGTCTTCCTCACCGCCAAGACCACAGCAATGGTGTGCTGGTTGTTCGTCGGTTCGGCGCTCTTCTCGGGCGTGTTTGCGGTTCTCGGCGGTCAGGCCC
>JBKPLN010000140.1:0-4255 GCA_046731635.1 Pseudomonadota bacterium
CCGACGTCGCGAGGCGAAACCCGCGCGCAGTAGTCTCTATCTCCAACTCGGTATCCTTACCGATGCGGGTTCGGGGAAATAGCCGGCGATACCTCGGCGATCGCATCAGGGCGCGGCAATCATTGGCATGCTTGCGGGCAAGATTGTCCGAGTAGCTCACGCAGATGATTCGTGCGGTCGGATCATGGCCCAAGGCAAAGGCTGGCAGTGCCACGGAGACACAAATCGATTTCAGATTGCGCGGCGGCACCGTAATAATGAGCCGTCGGGTCTCACCGCGGAGGACCTTTGAAACCGCCTCGGCCATGGCCTCAATGTGCCAATTGAGCAAGAGCTGATCGCCAGCCGAAACAATCGGGAAGATGCCCTGCACGAATGAACAGAAATCATTGCGCAGTACCGCGTCGATGACCGCGCGGCGGTCTTGAGAAAGCAATCTCGTGCGGCTCATGATTCACGGCTCCCTTCGTCAGGGACAACAGGTTCGCCAGTTTCGTCCCGTTTGTTGGCCTGATCAGGCTTCGCCCCGTGCCGAGCCAAATAAGCATCCAGGATCGCCTCATCGCTGGCACTGACGCCCGCAGCCGCTTCGTCTTCGGGCGTCTCTAATCCCACCTCCGCGCGCATCAAGAGCACCAGGACTCGCAACAGCTTGGGATCGCCATTGTGCGCGCGGCGCACGGCGTTACGCGCAAGGGCGTGCCGGTTCGACATCCGCAAAATGCGTTCGCCTACGCGGATCTCAACTTTTTCATCCAGAACCTTTTCGACTGCCGCGGCCGCGCATTACGGCACCAGGAACAGAAACGCATTGCGGCGTCGTATTGAGGAAAGTGGTTACGGCGCGAGCCCGAGCCTCGCGTATTGCAGGGACCATTCGGCCGGCGCATCTCGCAGATTTGCGATGCCGACTCCACGGGGCAGGCGCCCATCTACTGCGGCCTGTACCAGGTTCGGTGCCAGGAACGTGAGGGATATCGTCATATTGACCTGACGAACGGTGCAGTTTTCAGTGGAAGCGATCTGCTCAACATTCGTGACCGTTCCCGCGATCAACTCATCGAGCCGATGGCGCCCCTTCGCGATCGCGGTGACGAACTTGACGCGGGTTTCGGCGCGGATTGGGCGGGTGTCGGGATGAGAGGATGTCGACGCGGGGAGAATAATCTCCCGCGGTCGTTTTGACGGAGTTTTTTTCCAAGGGACGACCAGCACCTGTGGATCGCAATGAACGCGTTCCTTTTGTTCTGCTGAGGGCCGACGATCCTGCGCCGCGCTGTCTCGTTCGGACTTGGCGGCAAGCTGGATGGCAAGATGATCCCGCTTCACGTCAACACGGGCGACATGGGCGGAGATCAACTCCTTGTCGTCGAGTGAGTGAGGGCCCTCGGCTTCCATTTTGTTGTGCGCTTTCCCTGCGAGATGTTTGCGGACCGCGCTGAGTATTAGCTTTTCGATTTCGGTGGCGGGCACGCGGTTGAGCGTGGCGGCCTTGTCCGGCTGCCCTTGAATAAGGGCTGCTGAGATATAGTAGCGATAGCGGACGGCGTTCTTGACAGCATACGAAGGTGTCATCCGGTTGCCGCGCTCGTCGAAGATGCGGCCCATGAGCAGTGACTGAGACTGTTGCCGGGCCTTGGCGTGATGGGTCCTCTGTTGGTCAAGTTTGGTTTGAACCGCCTCGAACAGCGCACGATCGAGAATGGCGGGTTGCTCGCCTGGGAAGACCTCGCCCTTGTATCGGACCTCGCCGATATAGAAGCGATTGTGCAGGAAAGCGGCGAGCGATCCACGGGTGAACGCGATGCCCCCAATGGTTCGTCCATTCGATAGCGGGCGAAGCTTGGTCTTGACGCCGGTCCGCCTCAGGTCAGTGAGAAGTCGGTTCAGGCTGCCGAGGTCGAGGTAGCGGCGGAAGATGTGACGGACCGTTTTGGCCTCGTCCGCAACGACTGTGATCTTTCTATCCTTGGCCTGGTAACCCAGGGGAACTACGCCGCCGACCCAAAGGCCCTTGCGTTTGGAGGCCCCGATCTTGTCGCGGATGCGCTCGGAGGTGACCTCGCGCTCGAACTGGGCGAAGGACAGCAAGACATTGAGCGTGAGCCTGCCCATCGAGGTCGTGGTGTTGAACTGCTGGGTGGCTGAGACGAAGGACACCCCATGGGCATCGAACAATTCGACCAGCTTGGCAAAATCGGCCAACGAGCGGGTCAGGCGATCGACCTTGTAGACCACAATGACATTGATCCGGCGGGCTCGAATGTCATCGAGGAGCTGCTGCAGGGCAGGGCGGTCGGTGGATCCGCCCGAGAAACCACCATCGTCATATCGAGTGCGAACCAGGGTCCAACCGGCATGAGCCTGACTGCGGACATAGGCCTGCGCCGCATCATATTGGGCATCGAGCGAGTTGAAGTCCTGCTCGAGGCCCGACTCTGTCGACACGCGCGTATAGATGGCGCAGCGCATCTTCTGTCTGGTTGTAGTCGTCATGACTTGGCCTCAGGAGAGATCTTGTCTCGCAGGCCAAAGAACCGCGGACCGTTCCAATTGGTGCCGGTGATGGCGAAAGCCACTTTGGACAGGCTGTCATAGGTCTTGCCGTTTAAGGCAAAGCCCTCGTTCACCACCATCACCCGATAGGCCTGAGCCTTCCACTCGCGCATCAGGATGGTGCCGGGTTTCAGCCGGCGGCGACCGAACGCGTCCGTCCGGCGCGTCCCGAGGGTCCCGTCACCGGTTGCGATCTGCCTCAGCAGCCGAGCGGTGGCGGGGTCGAGATCTCCCAGTTCATCGGACTGCAGCCGGTAAGCGAGAATGGCAAACAGCAGATGCCGGGGCAGATGAGGCGGCGGCTGTTGGCGGAACATGCTCTTCCAGCGCGCCCGCAAGCCTTGAAGATCGAGATCGCGCAGATGCGCGATCTCATCATCCAGCGACTGTTTGGTTGTCTTCTTTGCAACCGGTCGTGTTGGCCGCATCGCACTACGCCACTGCTAACGCCGTGCGATCCGTAATACGGTAGACGCGCCCGTTCTCGCCGTCTGCCGAGACAAGAGTGAGGCCGAGCTTCTTGCGCACGACAGCAGCGAGGAAGCCGCGGACAGAATGGGGTTGCCAGTTCGCTGCACGTGCCATCGCCTCGATGGTCACGCCACCTGGCGCTCGCAACATTGCGATAATGTGAGCCTTCTTGCTTTCGCGACGCGCAGTCGGCTGCGACGCGGACTGGGGTTGCTGATGAGCCGCCGGCTTTGTAACGGGCTTGAGTTGCACTGTTTTGCGCGCGGTCGTTCGCCTCGTGCAGTTAGCCTTAGTCTTGCTGTCGTTGGCGCGTGATGCGGGCTTGCGCTTCGACTTTGCCTTGGTCATCGGGATCTCCCTCGGCTGTGCGGCGCCCATCGCCGCCACCACCGAAGCCCCACCTCGGCTGTGAAGCCGGCGGGGCAGGATCCCGAAGCGCAGGCAGCGCCCCGAACTGGACAC
This sequence comes from Pseudomonadota bacterium, assembly GCA_046731635.1. GTDB lineage: Bacteria > Pseudomonadota > Alphaproteobacteria > Rhizobiales > Xanthobacteraceae > Pseudolabrys. The sequence continues at coordinate 3,490 of JBKPLN010000140.1, forward strand.
AGTACCGCTCTGTCTGCGCGAAAAAGCCAGTCCTTTCTGGATAATCTTATTGCTGGTTGAGGGCGATCCTGAGCATCCAATGATCAAACTTGCAGCGCCAGGATTGCCCCAGAAAGGCGCTGACCAATGTCCGCTTTCGGGGGATTGTGTTGCAAAGCTCTTCCATTCGAACCATCAAAAGATTCAGTTCGCATGCTGCGAGGTCGCGAATCTTTAGCCTTCGCGCTTCATCCGCTCCCGGCGCGCGCGTTCAGCGTCGCTCGGTGAATCGAACGCGGTGTCGCCGATCTTGATCTCGCCGGCGCGCTCGTAGTGCGCGATCATGAGGCCCGGGCTCGAGACGCGCGAGGTGGTCAGCTTGTAGCTGTGCGGCGCGGAGCCGTCCGCGAAGAGCTTTTTGCCACCGCCGAGCACGACAGGCACTGTGAAGATGCTCATCGCGTCAACGAGGTCGTTGGCGAGCAGGGCGTGCACAAGTTCGGTGCTGCCCTGGGTGACTAGGTTCGGGCCGTCTTCTTCCCGCAAACGCTTCACATCGGCGATGTCTCGCAGCAGCACCGAGCGCCGCCCGAGCGCGAAACCACGTACTTCTTGATGTCCTTGAACAGCTTGGCGATGCCGCCAGCGGGGGCGGTTTCGTCGTAGTAGGGCCAGTATCCTGCGAAAATCTCATAGGTCTTGCGCCCGAGCAGGAGATCGCACTTCTCCTTGAAGACGCGGTCGATCTCTTCGCCGAACACCTGATCGAAATAGGGCATCACCCAGC
>JBKPLN010000141.1:0-2447 GCA_046731635.1 Pseudomonadota bacterium
GCCGTGGACGCCGCGCGTCAGGACAACGCGCCTTGCCCGACCCCTAGCAGAACTAGCCCCGGCGGGCGAGTAGAGCCGCCATTCTGGCAATCTGCTACAATGTCGGAAATAAGGCCCTGGACCTTAACGTTTCATAACAACGGCCGTCAGCGAAGTGTCATGAGCGAATCCGACAGCAAATCCGATACTGCCGTGCCCCGCCGGACTGTTCTCAAGAGCGCCGGGCTGGGCGTCGGCGCCGGGATTCTTTCCACCCTGGGGACGGGCTCGCAAGCCGCCGGCGAGCCCGGTATCTGGAGTCAGGACTATTGGGCAAAGAAAGGCGATGTTCCGCTGTACATGTTCAGAAAACGGCTAGGCGCGCCTGCCGCGGGTGAACCGCCACGCCCCGTCCTGTTCCTCGTGCACGGATCCTCAGTCACATGGCGTATTTTCGATCTCGATACGCCCGGCCATGGTGAATATTCGATCATGAACGTATTCGCGCGGTGGGGTTTCGATGTGTGGACAATGGACCACGAAAATTACGGCAAATCGGGCCGCACAAACGGCAATTCCGACGTTGCCAGCGGCGCGCAGGACTTGAAGGCTGGGATGCAGGTCGTCATGCGCGAGACCGGGCAGCAGAAGGCGCATTTCATGGGAGAGTCCTCCGGCGCGCTGCGGGGCGGACTTTATGCATCGATTGAACCGGAACGCGTCGACCGTCTGGTGCTGGCGGCGTTCACCTATAAAGGGACCGACTCTCCGACCCTCAAGAAAAGGGCGGAGCAAGTGGAATATTTCCGCACGCACAATTTGCGCAAGCGCGATCGCGCCATGATCGAAAGCATTTTTACGCGAGATAAACCCGGCACAACGGATCCCGCCGTCGGCAAAATCCTGGCCGATGTCGAATTGCAATTCGGCGATCAGATCCCAACCGGTACTTATCTCGACATGACAGCCAATCTTCCGGTTGTCGACCCGAAAAAAGTGCGCGCGCCCGCCCTGTTGGTGCGGGGCGAGTACGACGGCATCGCGACCGTGGAAGATCTGTTCGACTTCTATCAGCAGCTCCCGCATGGCGACAAACAGCTGGTGATCCTCCCGAACACCGCGCATTCGGTCGCTGTCGCCATCAATCGTCACCTGTTTTGGCACGCCGTTCGCAGCTTTCTCGACATGCCGGCGCCGGCGGCGATTTGACCCGACATATAGGGGCGCACTCCTGCCGGAACTACAGCTTCGCGGCGAAAAACTCGCGCAAGGCGGCGGTGGTTTCGGTCGGCGCTTCGTCGGATAAATAATGACCGGAAGGCACGGTTTTCGCATCGACGATGTTCGAGGCGTAGGCTTTCCATATTTCGGCTGGCCCGGGCCTGCTGTGTCGGCCGACGCCGCCAGTCGCGCCCCATAGCAAAAGAACGGGACACGTGATCTTCCGCCGCGCTTCGAAGTCTTTGGTGTCCATCTCGAGATCGATACCGGCTGCTGCGCGATAGTCCTCGCAGATCGCGTGGATGGTCGCAGGATTGCGGAAGCATCGCTTGTATTCCGCCAATGCCTCGGAATCGAAAAAGCTCAGCCCCTGTTTGGTTTTTGCTAGTTTCTTTTCGATGAACCAATCGGGATCGGCGCCCATCATCCGTTCTGGCAAATCGTATGGCTGGATATTGAAGAACCAATGCCAGGAGAACGTGGCCCACTGCTGATTGATATGATTGTAGAGATGGTGCTGCGGAATAATGTCGAGGATTGCCGCGCGCAGAACCTTTTCCGGATGATCCAGGCACATTCGATGCAGAACGCGCGCGCCGCGATCGTGGCCGGCGGCGTAGAACCGGTCGAAGCCAAGTGACGCCATCACCTCGACCTGATCCTGCGCCATCGCGCGGAATGAATAGCCGGAATGGTTTTCGCCACCGGGCGGCTTTTCGGAATCGCCGTACCCGCGCAAATCAGTCGCCACAACGGTAAACTCGCGGGCCAGCGTAGGCGCGACCTTGTGCCAGTTCAAATGATTGAACGGGTTGCCGTGCATCAGCAGGACCGGGGGTCCCTTGCCACCTGTCACGGTGACGATACGGGCGCCGCTGGTCTTGATCTCGGATCGCGTGAAGCCTTCGAGCAGCATGTCTGGACGTGGCCCTGTTTTGTTGTCGTGAGCCGCCCTTGTGCCGGGCATCCACATCTTCTGGCAGCATAACAAATTCGTGAACGCGGCAAGAGAATGCCAATCGAGCCGAAAGGGAAGCCCCGACTTCGCTGCCGAAGCCGGGGCTGCCTTGCTGTCCATCGGGCTGTTGTCAGTTGCAAACAGTAATGCGGCGAACGCGGGGGCCGAACGGCGTATAGACGACTTTCTTCACGACGTAGCACTCCGACGCAATGACCGTTGTCGGCGCAATAATGCCGACAGCGAAACCGCCGCGCCAGTGACCATGGCCATGATGGCCGTGCATATG
>JBKPLN010000142.1:0-8853 GCA_046731635.1 Pseudomonadota bacterium
CTGCAGGCACGCCTGTAAAATCCTGCATCAGGACGCGTGCGGGGCGGAATGCTATCTCCCGGTCGGAAGTTTTGGTCTTGAGCCACTCGGCAACGGCCTTGATGTCGTCTTTGGTGACCGTGCGCCCATCCTCGTTACGCAACAAATTCTCGAGCAGCACTTTCATCGAAAAGGGCAAGCGAGAAATGCCCTTGAGCCCGTTTCGCTCCGCCGTGGGAAGACTGAAGTACGCGTACGTTTTGCTGCCAACCTGAAGAGTCTTGCAGCATCTGAAGCTGTCGAGCGAAGTCATGTGAGCGTTTCCATTCCCGGCCGGTTGAGCGGCGCTGGTTCGGACTAAGCTATTGGCAAGGCGGAGTTTTTCTTGCTGGCGAGACTTGCGTCCGAATTCGAATTACGTAACGTCGCAGTTCGGGGCTTATAAGGGCTTTTCTTGCAATAGGCTACATTGACCGGGGAACCGCGCCAAAAATGCTCGTAAAATCGGGGTTTTCCGCCTCCCGTCCAGTTCTGTTCTCCTCGGCGAATGGGCGACCGCGGCGGTGATGCAACTCAAAGCTGAAAACCTGTCCTGCAATCGAGGCGGGCGCGAGGTCTTCCGGAACCTGAGCTTCGGCTTGCAAACGGGCGAAGCGATGGTGGTAACCGGCCGAAACGGGGCTGGAAAATCCTCCCTGCTACGGATGATTGCCGGCTTGGTCCGGATCGCCTCAGGTCGGCTTAGTCTTGAAGGCGGGGAACCTGACATCCCGATAGGCGAGCAGGCGCACTATCTCGGTCACCAGGACGCGTTCAAGCCTACGCTTACGGTTGGCCAGAACCTGCAATTCTGGAGCGGATTTCTCGGTAACGGTCGCACTGTCGAAGAAGCACTGCACGCTGTCGATCTTGCACCGCTGACAGATTTGCCCGCTGCGTTTCTCTCAGCCGGCCAGCGGCGCCGACTATCGATTGCTCGTCTCTTGGCGGTGCCGCGACCGATTTGGCTGCTTGACGAGCCGACTTCCTCGCTCGATGCGCCATCGCAGCAGCGTCTCGCCGAGTTGATGCAAATTCACCTGCTCGATGGCGGGATGGTCATCGCGGCCGCGCATGGCGCGATTGGTCTGGAACGTGCACGTGAGCTGAAATTAGGCTTGGCATGAGATCGTTCAACGCGCTCCTTCTCCGTGACGTCCAACTGGCGACTCGTGTCGGCGGAGGCGCGCTCATGGGCGCGTTGTTCTTTTTGATCGTGGTCACCATGATCCCGTTTGCAATCGGTCCCGATCTCGCGCTGCTCAGGCGTATCGGACCAGCAATCCTTTGGCTTGGCGCACTTCTCGCGAGCTTGCTTGCACTCGACCGGCTATTTGCCACCGACCAGGATGATGGCTCGCTCGATCTCCTGATGATGGCGGCAATGCCGCTCGAATTGACGGTTGCGACGAAAGCGATCGCGCACTGGATCACGACCGGATTGCCGCTGGTGGTGATCGCCCCCCTGCTCGGGTTGATGCTCAATGTCGAGTTGCACGCGGCTGGCTGGCTTGCGCTGACTCTCGCCGCCGGCACGCCGGCGCTCACCTTTATCGGTCTGGTTGGCGCTGCGCTCTCGGTCGCCCTGCGCCGCGGCGGCCTGCTGCTTGCAGTATTGGTGTTGCCTCTCACTGTCCCCGTGTTGATCTTCGGTGTTGCCGCCGCGAATGCCGCGATTCTGGGATCCGGGCCATTTGGTCCACCTTTCACCATTCTTTGTGCGCTAAGTTTGGTCGGCTTTGTGCTCGGCCCGATTGCGGCGGCGGCAGCACTACGACACGGACTGGAATGACATACATGCGGACTATAGCGACCTTTATGAGAGACCGCGCATGCCGGTGATTGATATTGCGAACCCGTCGCGCTTTCTGACTATCGTCAACCGGCTGCTGCCCTGGCTGTCGGCGGTGACAATTATCCTGTTCGTGATCGGACTCTATCGCGCGATGAACGCACCCGACGATTACCAGCAGGGTGCCACGGTAAAAATCATGTTTCTGCATGTGCCCGCGGCCTGGCTCGGCATGTTTGGCTGGGGGCTCATGAGTGTAGCCGCATTGGGAACGCTCGTGTGGCGTCATCCGTTGGCCGACGTCGCAGGCAAGGCGGCGGCTCCTATCGGCGCAGCTTTCACATTTATTTGCCTTGTTACTGGCTCCCTTTGGGGCCGCCCGACCTGGGGTACTTACTGGGTATGGGATGCGAGGCTGTCGTCGATGTTGGTTCTGCTGCTGCTTTATCTTGGTGTGATCGCGATCTATTGGACCGCCGAAGAACCGGGGCGCGGGGCACGTGCGGCTGCGATCCTGTCTCTTGTTGGTGCGGTCAATCTCCCGATCATCAAGTTCTCGGTCGACTGGTGGAATACGTTGCACCAGCCGGCTTCGGTGTTCCGCATCGGCGGTCCGACGATCGATCCGGCATTGCTCGCGCCGCTCCTGATTATGGCGCTAGCCTTCACGTTGCTGTTTGTGACCCTTCTCTTTGCCAGCATGCGCAATGAAATCCTGCGCCGCCGCGTGCGCAGCATGCGATTGCTGCAGGCCCAGGAATTGGCGGAGGCGACATGAATCTCGGGCCTCACGCCGATTTCATCGTCGCTGCTTATGCGGTCACGATATTCGTGGTGGCCGCGTTGGTCGCCTGGATCGCGCTCGATTATTCGGCACAACAACGCATCCTTGGTGATCTCGAGGAACGCGGAATCACCCGGCGGTCTCGGCGCAAAGGCTAGACCATGAGCACAGTATCGAGTGAGGGCTCCGGCAAGAAGCAGCGCAACCTGTTGCTGTTGCTTCCCCTGATCGTTTTTCTCGCACTGGCGGCGTTGTTTTTTTATCGTCTTGGTGCCGGCGATCCGGCACGAATTCCGTCGGCGCTGATCGGGCGCCCGGCGCCGGTCACCAATCTGCCGCCGCTTCCCGGACTCCAACTCGATGGCAAGAGCGTGCCTGGGCCTGGCGCGACGACCTTTCAGGGTTCGGTGACGCTTGTAAACGTGTGGGCATCGTGGTGCGTGCCCTGCCACGACGAAGCGCCATTGTTGGAGCAATTGGCAAAGGACAAGCGCATCCAGCTTGTCGGCATCAACTACAAGGACTCGCCTGACAATGCGCGGCGATTTCTCAATCGCTATGGAAATCCGTTCTCTGCCGTCGGACGCGACGAAGCCGGCCGCGCATCGATTGACTGGGGTGTCTATGGCGTGCCGGAAACTTTCCTGGTTGGCCGCGATGGACGCATCGCCTACAAGCTCGTTGGCCCAATTACGGCAGACAATCTTGCGCGTACGTTGGTACCGGAGATCGAAAAAGCGCTGCGCTAATCCTGCTCGCCTTTATCGGCGCTATACCTATTGAGCAGCGGGACCTGCAACGCCGCGAACAGGAAGGTCAGCGGCACCACGCCGAACAATTTAAAGCTCACCCAAAAGTCGGTTGACTGCGTGCGCCAGACTGCCTCGTTCAGGATCGCGAGAACAAAAAAGAACAGCGCCCACCGCAAAGTAAGCTTGCGCCAGCCTTCCTCGCGCAGATGAAAGACGGAATCGAAGACCAGTCCGAGGAGTGGCTTGCCGAATGCGAGGCCGATCATCAGCGTTGCGCCCAACAGGACATAGATAATCGTGGGCTTTAACTTGATGAAAAGCTCGTCATGCAGGACGAGCGTGAGTCCGCCAAACACCAGCACGATGCCGGCGGTGACCAATGGCATGACCGCGAGATGTTTTGTCATCGCATACGAAATGGCAAGCGCGATGAGTACCGCAAGCATAAAGACTGCAGTCGCAATGAAGATGCCGAACTTCGTGTTCGCTGCAAAAAACAGAACCAGGGGCCCGATGTCGAGGGCAAGCTTGAGGATCGGGTTGAGCTGCTGTTTCTTATCCATGGGGTCTATGCATCCAGCCCAACAACCGCACGTGCAAAATCTCGTGCCGTGAACGGCGCGAGATCGCCGACACCTTCCCCAACGCCGATGAAATGCACAGGCAAGCCGAATTTGTCGGCAAGGGCGACCAGAATGCCGCCGCGCGCGGTGCTGTCGAGCTTGGTCATGACCAGGCCGGTAACGCCAGCCGTCTTGCCGAAAATCTCCACCTGACTGAGCGCGTTTTGGCCAACCGTTGCATCGAGCACGAGCAATACCGCGTGCGGCGCGGTCGGGTCCACCTTGCGCATCACGCGCACTATTTTTTCCAATTCGCCCATCAGCTCGGCGCGGTTTTGCAACCGTCCGGCGGTATCGACCAATACGATCTGAATGCCTTCGCTCCGCGCGGCAGCCACGGCATCAAACGTGAGGCCGGCGGCGTCAGCGCCCGGCTCGCGCGCCATCACGCTGGCGCCGGTCCGTTCGCCCCAGATCTTCAGCTGATCAATGGCCGCGGCACGAAAAGTATCCCCGGCGACGAGCATGACGCTTTTGCCTTCCGAACGATAGCGGGCCGCTAGCTTGCCGATCGTAGTGGTTTTGCCCGACCCGTTGACGCCGGCGACCAGAATAACAAAAGGCTGCGTCGTTACTTCCAATGGCCGCGCAACCGGCGACAGGACTTTCTCTATTTCGCCGGCAAGCTCAGCTTTCACCTCATCGGGCGAAATCGATTTTTCGAAGCGTCCTTCGCTGAACGCCTCGGCGATCCGCGCGGCGAAGTCGAGGCCGAGATCGGCGCGCACCAATTCATGTTCCAGTTCTTCTATGGTCTCGGCATCGAGTTTGCGCTTCGTTACCAGACCGGTCACCGCCCCGCCGAGCGACGACGAGGTGCGTTTGAGCCCTTCGCTCATACGCTTCCACCAGTTGCCGCCCTGCGTGCTGTCGTTCATGGCGTGCCCGTGATAGCGGTTTCGGCATGACACCGGAAGAGATGCTCGCCCGCCTGCTCTATCGCGATGGAATGATGCTGGTCGTCGACAAGCCGCCGGGCCTGCCGGTGCACCGCGGGCCGAAGGGCGGCGAGGCCTTCGAAGACTTCTTCGACGCGTTGCGTTTTGGATTGCCGCGTCCGCCGGCACTGGCGCACCGGCTCGATCGCGACACCACCGGTTGCCTGGTGCTTGGTCGGCATCGCAAGGCACTCGCGCTGCTTGGCGGGCTTTTCAAGCAAGGCAAGGTGGGCAAATGCTATTGGGCCGTGGTCGAGGGAGGACCTGGCGCCGACGACGGGCGGATCGACATTCCCCTTGCGAAACGCGACGACTCGCGGGGCTGGTGGATGAAGGTCGACGAGCACGGCCTGCAATCGGCCAGCACGTGGAAGGTGATGGGCCGTGGGTCCGGGCTCACCTGGCTCGCGCTTGAGCCGCTGACCGGCCGTACTCATCAATTGCGCGTCCATTGTGCGGAGATGGGTTGGCCCATCGTGGGAGACAATATCTATGGGAGCGCACCGCGAACGGGCGGTCCTGCCCTTCACCTGCATTCCCGCGAAGTAACCGTGCCGATATCAAAGAACAAGCAGCCGGTCACCGTCACCGCGCCAGCGCCCGCACATATGCGCGACTTGTTGACGCGCTGCGGGTGGAGGGCTGAACGTTAGTCGATTGCATCACGTCCGTTCATTCCCGCGCAAGCAGGAATCCAGAGCTAATAACAAGCCGACCTGGGTCCCCGCTTTCGCGGGGACGAACGGCACGATGGGAGCAAATGCTAGTACAGCTGGGCCTTGATCCGCTCCGGCGCCTCGCGATCGTAGACCTCGCCGCCGAATTTCCCGTTGCTCAACTCGGCAACGATGGTGCCGGTTGAGGGAAGGCTCTTGCGGTCGATCTTCGTTGCTTCTTCCCAGAGCCTGGAGCGCACAATCGCCTTCGAACAATGAAAATAGACGCTTTCGATATGAATGATCAGGACAGCGCGCGGCAGTTTGCCCCCGACTGCAAAGCTTTGCATCAGGTCGGGATCGATCGAGATCGAAGCGCGACCATTTACGCGCAATGTCTCGCCGATGCCGGGAATGAGAAACAGGAGCGCAATGCGCGGATCGCGCATGATGTTGCGGAAGCTGTCGATGCGATTGTTGCCCGGCCGATCGGGGATCGCGAGCGTCTTGTCATCGAGGATCCGCACAAACCCCGGCGCGTCGCCTTTTGGTGAGCAATCCAGGCCTTCAGGCCCCGAGGTAGCAACGGCGACAAACGGTGCGGCTTCGATCAGCTTGCGATATCCATCATTGATATGGTCGATTTCCTTGATGACGGAGGTTGGCAGCTTCTCGCCATAAAGCGACGGCAACTGCTCAAAGGTCGTGATCAGATGATCGCGGTATGCCATCGTAAGCCCTCTTTCAGGCGGCCACGAGTTGCCGGCCGTCGTGCCCCATTATTGTTAGATCAAGGATAACACCTGGCTCTACCGGCGCGGCAAGACGTACCGGTATGAATTGCTCTGTGCGCCCGAGTGCGCGCGACTCAGCGAGCACGCGGCGGCGGGTGTCAATCTCCCGATCCAGATGGCGCCTGAGTGCAGCCTCGCCCTTTTCGCGCAAGCGCCCTGCCCGTTCCTTGATCACGGCGCGGTCGACCTGGGGCATGCGCGCGGCCGGCGTGCCGGGTCGTGGCGAAAACGGGAAAACATGCAGTTGCGTCAGCCCGCACTCGTCGACCAGATCGAGCGAGCGCTCAAACATGGTCTCACTTTCCGTCGGAAAACCCGCGATAATGTCTGCGCCGAACACAATGTCCGGGCGCAGGCGCCTCACCTGTTCGCAAAAGCCGATTGCATCACTGCGTGAATGGCGCCGCCTCATGCGCTTGAGGATAAGATCGTCTCCCGCCTGTAACGATAGATGCAGGTGCGGCATCAGCCGCGGTTCGTCTGCCAACGCATCGAGCAGAGCGGAATCAACTTCCACCGAATCGATCGAAGACAGCCTGAGTCGCGGCAGTTCCGGCACGTCCCTCAGCATGCGCTGGACCAGGGTGCCGATGCGAGGCAAGCCGGCGAGATCCTGGCCGTAGCTGGTGATGTCGACACCCGTCACCACGATTTCTCGATAGCCGTTGGCCACCAGCCGCCGCACCTGCGCCACGACGTCATCGATCGGCAGGGAACGGGAGTTCCCCCGACCGAAGGGAATAATGCAAAACGTGCAACGGTGATCGCAGCCGTTCTGCACCTGCACGAAAGCGCGGGTGCGTCCCTCGATGCTTTCGATTACGTGCGGCCGCATTTTCTTGACCGTCATGATGTCGGACACGGCGACCTTTTCACTTGTTGTCCAAGACGCGGCGTCGAACTTTTCTTCGTTGCCTATGACGCGATCGACTTCCGGCATCGCGGCAAACGTATCGGCCTCGGTCTGCGCCGCACAGCCGGTGACAACGATGCGCGCATGCGGCTGGTCGCGTTTCAGCCGGCGGATAGCTTGCCTGGCCTGGCGAACGGCTTCCGCGGTCACCGCGCATGTGTTGACGACGACGGCATCATGGACGCCGGCGGAGGCCGCCTCGCGCTTGACGACTTCGGATTCGAAGGCGTTCAGCCGGCAGCCGAAAGTAACGACGTCGACACTCATTTTGCGCCCGCCTTGATGAACAGCGCAGGATCGAAGCGCCCTTTGAACTCAAATTGCACGGGGCCGGTCATCAGAACGTGATCGTCCTTTTCACGCCAGTTGATGTCGAGGTCGCCACCGGGCAGCGTTACCTTCACTTTTCGCTCGGTACGCCTGAGCCGCGCAGCAGCGACCGCAGCCGCGCAAGCGGCTGAGCCGCAGGCCTTGGTCAGGCCCGCACCCCGCTCCCACGTTCGAATGACAATGTGATTGCGCGTGACAATGTGCGCAAGCGTGATATTGGCCCGCTCGGGAAAGATCGGATGATTCTCGAGCAACGGGCCGAATCGGGCAAGGTCGTGCGCATTCACATCATCGACCCAGAAAATGGCGTGAGGATTGCCCATGCTCACGGCCGAAGGCGAGTGCAGTACAGGCCTGTCGATCGGACCGATCTGCAGTTCTATCGCGCGCGTGTCACGGAATTCCTCCGCCAATGGAATTTCGTTCCATTTAAAGCGCGGCGGCCCCATATCGACGGTGAACAGTCCGTCGGGTTCCTTCCAGCAATTGAGAATGCCGGCCGTCGTTTCGAACGTGAGGTCGGCCTTCCCACTCTCTTGCGAGACCAGGTCGGCGACACAACGCATGCCATTTCCGCAGGCGCCGGCTTCCGATCCGTCATTGTTATAGATGCGGATGAATGCATCTGTGCCTGGGGTGCTCGGGGGATAAAGCGCCATCAGCTGATCAAAGGGTGCCCCTTCGGGGGCCGCGGCAGCGCGCGCTTCCTCGGCCTCGATTTTGCCGCCACGAGTCCGCATGTCGACAACGACGATTTCGTTGCCGATTCCGTTCATCTTGACAAAAGCCTGATTGGCGAGCGCGCCCATACCATTTTGCCCGGGTTTCGCCCGGTTTATATGGCGAATACACGCGAATTGACCAGTGGCCATGCTAGGGTTCGTAATGGTGCTGCCGAAATGCCGGATCGCCGCAATCGACGGAGAACAGTGATGTCCAGGTTTGCCCCGATCATTATCGCGTTGGCGTTTGCCCTCGCCGCCGGCCCGGCTCCTGCACAAAGCCCTGCGCAGGATAAGCCCGGCGCAAATCAGCCGCCTCCGGCCGCGAAGCCGTCCGCGCCGTCGCCCCTGCAGCCAGGGGATGCTTTTGGCGAGCAGGTGACGCTGCCGGAGCAAACGATTGTTTATATGCAAGGCCACACCAACTGGGACAACGCCTTCGACACGTTGGTGGATGTCTTCAAATCCCTGCAGGAATATCTGGACAAGCAGGACGTAAGGCCGTCCGGTCCCGCCATCACGATCTACACC
>JBKPLN010000143.1:0-5113 GCA_046731635.1 Pseudomonadota bacterium
ACGCCGCCATCGACCTCGAGCCAGATCGATTGCCCGCCGTGAGCGACCTGCGCGTCGATGCGGCGGCGAAGGGTGGTAAGCTTGGTCAATGCCTCAGGAATGAAGGCCTGACCTCCGAAGCCAGGATTGACCGACATCACGAGGATGAGGTCGAGTTTGCCCATCACGTGATCAAGGACGTGCAACGGTGTTGCGGGATTCAACACCAGCCCAGCCTTGCAACCGAGCTCCCGGATCATCGACAATGTACGATCGATATGTTCGGATGCCTCTGGATGGAAGGAAATGATGTCGGCGCCCGCCTTGGCGAACATCCCGGCGAGCGCGTCGACTGGCTTCACCATCAGATGAACGTCGATCGGCGCCTTCAGACGTGGACGTATCGCTTCGCAGACCACCGGTCCGATCGTAAGGTTCGGGACGTAATGATTGTCCATCACGTCGAAATGAATCACGTCGGCGCCTGCGGCGATCACCCCTTCCACGTCCTCGCCAAGCCGTGCGAAGTCGGCAGAGAGTATCGAAAGGGCGATCCGGAAAGCGCCGTTGCTCATGATCGAGCCCTCGGTCAGTAGCGCTGGCCGGCCGGCTTGGCACCGGCATAGCTGCGCATGGTGTAGTGAACCTGCCGCCCCGGCCCTTCGGCGCGGACCAATTCGAAGCCTGGCTCTTCGGCAGGACGGTTGACGATGAAGGACATGCGCACCGTCTCGAACCCCTTCTTGGAGTCGAAGGCCAGGACCTTGATGTATTTTGCGCTGTGCGCCTTCCGGCAGGCGGTGACCTCGAGCATGACGCCTGCCGGGTCCTTGATGTCGAACATGGGTTGGCCCCACATATCCCAATAGGTATTGCGGGGGTGAGGATCGTCGGTGAACTCGACGGACAATGCCCAACCGTGCGCAAGGGCGTAGTCGATCTGCTTCTTGATTTCTGCGTCCGTCAATTCGGGAAGAAACGAGAACTGTCCTTGTGTCAGTCGCATGTGGCGGCTCTCCTGATCTCAACTGGTGGTTGGGGTAGGCACATAGTCGACCGAGTCAGTCGACGCATAGTCGAAGGTGACGTCCTTCCAGGTGTCGAGCGCGGCCCGCAGCGGCGTGCACCATTTGGCGGTATTGGCTAGAATCTGTGGACCTTCACCCCAGATATCGCGACCTTCGTTGCGCGCCTTGACCATGCTCTCGAGCGCCACACGGTTGGCCGTGGCGCCAGCTCGGATGCCCTGCGGATGGCCGATTGTACCGCCGCCGAACTGAAGGACGACATCGTCACCGAGATAGGTCAGCAACTGATGCATCTGCCCGGCGTGAATGCCTCCTGAGGCGACCGGCATCAGCTTCTTGAGGCTTGCCCAAGGCTGATCGAAGAACACCCCGTGCTGTAGATTCTTCGTGACATGGTTCTCGCGGCAGGTGTCATAGATGCCGCGAATAACGTTCGGGTCACCTTCCAGCTTACCGACGACGGTGCCCGCGTGGATGTGGTCGACTCCAGCCATACGCATCCATTTCGCGATGACGCGGAACGATACGCCGTGGTTCTTTTGGCGTGTGTACGTGGAGTGCCCGGCCCGATGCAAATGCAGGATCATGTCGTTCTTCCGGCACCATTTCGCCATCGACTGGATCGCCGTATAGCCGATGACAAGGTCGATCATGACGATGACGCTGCCGAGCTCCTTGGCGAACTCCGCTCGCTCGTACATGTCTTCCATGGTCGCGCCGGTGACGTTGAGGTAATGGCCCTTGATCTCGCCCGTCTCGGCGATGGCCTTGTTGACGCCCTCCATGCAATAGAGGAAGCGGTCACGCCAATGCATGAACGGCTGTGAGTTGATGTTCTCGTCGTCCTTCGCAAAATCGAGGCCGCCGCTGAGCGCCTCGTAGACGACGCGACCATAGTTGCGACCGGAGAGGCCGAGCTTCGGCTTCATCGTGGCGCCGAGCAGAGGCCGGCCGAAATTGTTCAGGCGCTCCCGTTCTGAGACGATGCCAGTCGCTGGCCCCTGAAAGGTCTTCAGGTAGTGGGGCGGGATGCGCATGTCCTCGAGGCGAAGCGCTTTGAGCGGCTTAAAGCCGAAGACGTTGCCAATGATCGAAGCCGTGAGGTTGGCAATCGAACCTTCCTCGAAGAGGTCGAGGTCATAGGCGATATACGCGAACCACTGACCGGGCGTGCCGGGTACAGGCTCGATCTTGTAGGCCTTCCCTCGGTAGTATTCACTATCAGTAAGACGATCTGTCCAGACTACCGTCCAGGTAGCGGTGGAGGATTCGCCCGCGACGGCCGCAGCTGCTTCCTCGGGATCCACGCCGTCTTGCGGCGTTATGCGGAAGACTGCGAGCACGTCGCAGTCCTTCGGCTCGTATTCAGGTTCCCAATACCCCATCTGTTTGTACTTCAGAACGCCCGATTTATAACGCTCCTTCATGTTGGTAATCTTGATATCGACGGGCTTGTTCATATTCGCTTCCTTCCTGAATGTTCAGTTTCAGATTGGTGGCTGCGTTGGTCGGCCGACCGTGAGCCACAAGTCGGGGAGGCTTCGTTCAGCGTACCGCACAACCTTTGTTAGGTGGCCGCCAGTTCGAAGAGCTTCACGCTGAAAAACGGTGCGGTTGCCCTTGGCAGCAGGCCATTTACTAGCAGGTACGCTTTGGCGACCTGAGTGTCTGATATCGACTGGCTTTTTCATGAGTGACGATCCAGGCGTGACCATTGATCCACATGCAACTAACAGCTCGGACATCATAAAGTAAAACAAGATATACTGTCCGGAATGTTAAGGTATCCCTTGTGCATTGGATTCTCAGGGCAGGGCCACGATCATGAGGAACGTCACCATTAGGCAGCTCCAGATTTTCGCTGAAGCCGCGCAGAGGCTGTCCTTCGCGCGCGTCGCTGAGCGGCTGCATCTGAGCCCGGCTGCCGTTTCCTTTCAAATCAAGCAGATCGAGAGCATGACAGGATTCGCGCTATTCGAACGCGTCGGTAGAAAAGTGTCTGTGACTGACGCCGGCGAACGGCTGCTGGTCTATGCTAAAATAATCCTGCAAGCTCTCCATGACGCCGATCAGACCCTCATGGCTCTAAAGGGCTTGACGGGGGGCAAGGTGACGATTGGCCTCGTCTCGACTGCCAAATACATTGTCCCCCAAATGCTCACGCGTTTTCAGGCCAGCTATCCCGCCATTTCAATCGACATGAGGGAGGGCAACCGGCGGCAAATTATTGACATGCTCACAAAAGGCGAAATAGATCTCGCCATCATGGGGCAGCCACCCGAAGGTGCGGAGGTGCTTGCCGAACCATTCGCTCTGCATCCTTCCGTGCTCATTGCGGCGCCATCCCATCCCCTCGTCGGGTTGAAAGCGTTATCGCCAAGCGTACTTGCCGGTGAACTGTTCGTCGTTCGCGAAGAAGGATCCGGCACCCGATTGCTCCTCGAGCGGTACTTTCAGACGGCTGGCCTTTCGCCGCGTATCGCAATGACGTCGAGCAGCAACGAAACCTTAAAGCAGGCTGTCATGGCTGGAATGGCCCTTGCATTGATCTCGCGCCATACCATCGGACTTGAGCTTGGACTCGGCCTGGTTACTACATTGGCGGTCGACGGTTTTCCCTTAATGCGCTCATGGTTTATCGCGCACCGGCGAAGCATGCCGCTGCCACCCGTTCATTCTCGGTTGCGGGCGTTTTTAATCGAACAAGGTCAGTCGATCATCACTGATCTCGAACGCAGCTACGATGAGATTGGTATCGGAATCAGGGAGAAAACCAGCCGCCGTCCTACCGAGGCCGACCGCCAGCGGCCACGAAAACTCGGTCGGTCAGGGAGACCGCCCAAAAAGAAGCGGGCTTAAGCTGGGCTCCTGCTATTTCCAGAATGCCCGCGAACCAGATCACGACATCATCAGCATCGCGACGCAGGCTGGCGCGTTCGTCCTCTTTATCCATTGGCGGGCGGAGCCGAGCGGCGCGCCGCATCCGGCCCGAGCTTTGGGCCGCGCCGGCGATTTCTTTTTGCATTGGCGCGTTTGTCCTTTTTATCCATGATCGGCGAGGCGGAACGCATCGACGTCAAAAGCGCGGTGATCGGCGAGCATCCCCAGGTCAGCGTTCTATCTCGCCGCGAGAGATCCGCCAAGCAAACCATTCTGATGC
Source organism: Pseudomonadota bacterium (assembly GCA_046731635.1). GTDB lineage: Bacteria > Pseudomonadota > Alphaproteobacteria > Rhizobiales > Xanthobacteraceae > Pseudolabrys. The sequence goes on from JBKPLN010000143.1 coordinate 4,168, forward strand.
GCGAGGTTGGCTCCGGGACGCGCTTGTTGGCGGAGCAGTTCCTCGCCCAACATGGCATCGAGCCCCGCATCGGCATGGAGATAGGATCCAATAAGACGATCAAGCAGGCAGTAATGGCGGGCCTCGGGATTGCGTTTATCTCTGCACACACAATTGCGCTGAGATTGACGACGGCCGCCTGGCTATTCTCGACGTCGCCGGCCTGCCAGAGATCTGGCAGTGGTTCGTGGTGCATCCAGCGACGAAACGAATGATGCCGGCGGCCAGCAGCTTGCGTGACTTCCTCGTCGCCGAAGGGCGACGCTTTTTGCCGAACCTAAAACATGGCCGGCGAGGTGGCAAAACACCTGCGGCGAGAGGCAATCACTATGCCAAGAGGAAGTGATGATAATTTTCGTTTCTCGGGTGAAGGCTTGGCGGGGCATTCGTGTCCGGCGCGTTCTCTGCGGCTTGCTCCCTACATTGGAAAAGAAAGGTCAGCTTGGACATCCATTGACGGGCGCATTTTGCACACTGTTATTAAGGAGGAATCATGCTCACCATTGTTTTCGATCTCGACGGCACGTTGATCGATACCGCTCCCGATCTCATCTCGACGCTCAATCTTATCCTGTCGGGCGAAGGCTTGCCGCCGGTAGCTTACAACGACGGGCGTCGGATGATCGGAGGCGGTATACTGGGCATGATCGAACGGGCACTGAACGCCGAAGGCCACTATCCGCCAAAGCCGGAGATCGATCGGATGTTTCGCGCCTTCGTCGATCATTACGGCGCTCACATCGCAGAGCGCTCACGCCCCTTCCCCCACGTCGATTCGGTCCTGGACCGCCTTGGCGCCGAGGGTTGCCGCCTCGCTGTCTGAACGTCTACGTTCCCGGCTGCCCGCCGACCGCCGAGGGTGCAGCCCGATGTAGCTGGCTACGATTCGCTTTCTTCGGCGAGACGC
>JBKPLN010000144.1:0-5415 GCA_046731635.1 Pseudomonadota bacterium
CACGTGAGGAGAGAGCTGCACGAGGTCGCCATTGCGACACTGAACGACATCGCGCACCCCGCAGCGTCGCGCGAGCGCGGCGTGTTCATGCAGGTGAAGCGCCTCGCCGTGAACGGGGATAACGACCTTCGGTTTCACCCAGCCAATCAGGTCTTCAAGCTCGGCGCGCCGTGGATGGCCCGAGACGTGGACCAGATGGGTCCGGTCGGTGATCACTTCGACATCCTGCTCGATCAGCAGATTGATCACGCGCCCGACGGCCTTTTCGTTACCGGGAATAGTTCGGGCCGAATAGATCACTCGGTCGCCTGGAGAAAACGTCACTTCTGGGTGCTGTTCTTCGGCAATGCGCGAAAGTGCGGCCCTCGGCTCTCCCTGGCTTCCGGTGCACAGCGCGACGACCTTTTTCGGCGGCAGATAGCCATAGGCATCGACGGAACGGAAATCTTGCACGCCCTCGAGATAACCGGTTTCGCGCGCGATTTGCACAATGCGCTCCATTGCGCGTCCAATCACAACGACCTCGCGGTCAGCCGCCCTGGCCGCTTCCGCTACGGCCCGGAGACGGGCAACGTTCGAGGCAAACGTCGTCACCGCAACGCGCCCTCGAGCATTCTTCACGAGCTCGGCAATCGTTTTGGCGACGTCGGCTTCCGAGGGCGATCTTCCCTCTCGCACCGCGTTCGTCGAATCTCCCACGACCGCGAGGCAGCCCTCCTCGCCCAATGCACGTAATTTTTTCTCGTCGGTCGGATCGCCCAGAAGCGGCGTTGGATCGATTTTCCAGTCGCCGGTATGCAGCACGGTGCCCGCGGATGTCCGGATAACCAGCGCGTTCGACTCAGGAATTGAATGCGCCATCGTCACCAGCTCAATGTCGAACGGCCCCACGTTGAACCGGCTGCCCAGTGCCACGACGTTGACCGGGATTTTAGGCGCACCTGTCTCGTCGGCGCATTTGGCTTCAAGCAACGCCGCGCTGAAGGGGGTCGCGTAGACCGGTACCTTCAGGCGCGGCCAAAGGTCGAGCAATGCCCCGAAATGATCCTCGTGTGCATGAGTGAGAACCAGGCCAGCGATGTTGTTGCGCTCTTCCACCAGATAGCGGATGTCGGGGAGGATTAAATCAACGCCCGGAAGACGTTCCTCCGCGGCAAAGGACACGCCAAGGTCGACAGCCAGCCAGGTGCGCCAACGTTCGTCGCCGAGACCGTAAATCGACAGATTCATGCCGATCTCGCCAACTCCACCGAGCGGCGCAAACACCAGTTCCTGTTGCGCAGTCATGGCGAGCGCCCGCCAAAGCCGAAGACTTCTCCGGCGGTGATCGCGATCACACTGCCCCCCTGATCGAGCAACAGGCGGCCCTCGTCATCGAGGCCCCCGAACCGTCCCGACAGTTCGCGTCCGGGCAGGCGCACGCTAAGCGTTTGGCCGAGGCCGGCCGCTCGCTTGATCCAATCTGCTCTGATTGCCGCAATGGCACGGCCGCGATCCCACTGCGCGAGGCGGCGTTGCATGGCGCCAGACAGCGCCATCAACAAGACATCTGGTGCAACGAGCGCACCCGCTTCCGCAATGTCTGTCGCGGGGTAATCGGTATCGTCCGGATGTGTCGTGCAATTGACGCCGAATCCGATCACGACCGTAAAACGAGAGTCGCCTTCACCCTCGAGCAAAATTCCCGCGGTCTTTGCTTGCCGCACAAGCAGATCGTTGGGCCATTTGACATTTAAATGGGGCCCCAGCTGCGGCGCACAGACGGCAATCGCGTCATGCAATGCCAGCCCGGCTACGAACGACAGTTGCGGGGCGCGATCTGCAGGCGACGGTTCGCTCAACAACAGGGTTGCGTACAGGTTGCCCGGCGGCGAAATCCATTGACTGCCGCGGCGTCCACGGCCCGCGGTCTGGTTGCGCGCCGTGATCCACAATGGGCCGCGCTCGCCCGAGCGCGCACGCTCCAGCGCCTCGGCGTTCGTCGAGCCAAGGGTTTCGTAGGCTATGTGCCGGACCCCCGCCAGGCCCGTGGCTTCGCGGTTCATTCAGAACAGTGATTTGGCCGCGACCGTCGCCGCGCCCAGGAGCGGCGCCGGATAAGCGAAGAACAGGATATTTGCGATCCCCGACACGCCCAGGACCAGCCCGAGCAACAGCGGCATGCGCTGAAAACTCCTCACCGGCTCGTCGAAATACATGATCTTCACGATGGCCAGATAGTAGTACGCGCCGATCACGCTGGTGATCACCCCAATGACGGCGAGCGTAAAAAGCCCGGCCTTGATGGCGGCAAGGAACACATAGAATTTCGCGAAGAAGCCGGCGAGCGGCGGTATTCCGGCGAGCGAAAACAAAAGTACGCCCAGGAAAAACGCCATGGTCGGATGCGTCCGTGCGAGGCCCGCCAGATCGCCGATGTTCTCAACCAGCTTGCCATCGCGTCGCATGGCGAGGATGACCGCGAAGGTCCCCAATGTCATGACAACGTAGATGCTCATGTAGACAAGCACGCCCTGCACGCCCTCCGGCGTTCCCGCCGCAAGGCCGACCAGCGCGTAACCCATGTGACCGATCGATGAGTAAGCCATCAGCCGCTTGAAATTGCGCTGACCGATTGCGGCGAAGGCGCCGAGCGCCATCGAAGCGATCGAGACAAAAACCACGATCTGCTGCCACTGCTGTGTGATGCCGGGAAACGCAACAACGGTCGCGCGCGCAAAGATAGCAATCGCGGCAACTTTGGGAGCGGCGGCAAAGAAGGCGGTGACGGGAGTCGGCGCGCCTTCGTAAACATCCGGCGTCCACATATGGAACGGCACGGCCGAAATCTTGAAACAGAACCCGACGAACAGAAAGACCAGGCCGAAAATCAGGCCGATGCTGGGCCCGCCCTGCGTCGCCTTGGCAATCCCGGCAAAATTCACCGTGCCCGTGAAGCCGTAGATGAGCGACGCTCCATAGAGCAGCATTCCCGACGAAAGCGCCCCAAGCACAAAATATTTCAGCCCAGCCTCGGTCGACTTTGCACTCTCGCGATTGGATGCCGCGATGACGTAGAGCGGCAGGCTCATCAACTCGAGACCGAGATAGAGAGCGATCAGATCGGATGCCGAAATCAGCATCAGCATGCCGAGCGTGGCCAACAGGACCAGCGTGCCGTACTCGAACTTCTGCTGCCTCTCGAGGGTCAAATAGTCAAGGGAAAGCAGGAGCGCGCCGGCAGACCCGACCAAGGTCAGCATTTTCAGAAACCGGGCATAGTCGTCGACGAGGAAACTGCCGCCAAACATGGCGTGAGATCCCTGCGGCACCCAGGCCAAGGCGACACCGGCCAAAACCAGCACGGCCACGCACCAGGTGTTGACCATTGCGGCACTGCGCTCGCCGATGACCACGCCGATCATCAACATCAGCATCGCTCCGCATGCCAGCACGAGCTCCGGCAGCAGCGGCGCCAACTCCAGCAAGGTCGGTGCCTGGTTCATGCGCGGCCTACTGGGCTGTCAACGCGGCAGTCTTGGCCGCGGCGATGGCGTGGTTGTAGTTTTCGAGCAGTTGCGCAACCGAAGCCGCCGATATGTCGAGCACCGGCTTTGGCGCGACACCAAAGAGAATGGTGAGCGCGACCAGCGGCGCGAAGATCACGCATTCGCGCCAGCCGATGTCGCGAATGCCTTCCAGCGAAGGCTTGAGCTTGCCGAAAATCATCCTGCCATAGAGCCACAACGCATAGGCCGCCGACAGGATGACGCCGAGGGTCGCAAGCGTCGCAACCGGGATATTCACCTTGAAAGTGCCGATCAATGAGAGAAATTCGCCAATGAAGCCCGAAGTGCCCGGCAGGCCGACATTTGCCAGCGTGAACACCATGAAGACGAAGGCATAGAGCGGCATCCTGTTGACCAGCCCGCCATAGGCCTCGATTTCACGCGTGTGCATGCGATCGTAGACCACGCCAACGCAAAGGAACAATGCACCGGAAACGATGCCGTGAGAGATCATCTGGAAGATGCCGCCGGCAACGCCCTGGGCGGTCGCCGCAAAGATCCCCATGGTGACAAAGCCCATGTGGGCGACCGAGGAATAGGCAATGAGCTTCTTCACATCCTCCTGAACGAGCGCCACTAGCGATGTGTAGACGATCGCGACAACGGAGAGCGTAAAAATCAGCGGCGCAAATTCATGGCTCGCCGCCGGGAACATCGGCAAGGAAAAGCGGAGAAAGCCATAGCCGCCCATTTTCAGAAGGATAGCTGCGAGGATCACCGAGCCTGCCGTCGGCGCTTCGACATGCGCATCGGGCAGCCAAGTATGCACAGGCCACATCGGCAACTTCACGGCGAATGAAGCAAAGAACGCAAGCCAGGCCCATTTCTGCAGGCCGACCGGAAACCCGTGCCGCAGCAGGGCTGCGATATCGGTCGTTCCGGCTTCCCAGTACATCGCCATGATGGCGAGCAGCATCAGGACAGAGCCGAGCAGCGTGTAGAGGAAGAACTTGAAGCTGGCATAGACGCGGCGTGGACCGCCCCAGACCCCGATGATCAGGAACATGGGGATCAGGCCGCCTTCGAAAAACAGATAGAACAGCACCAGATCGAGGGCGGAAAAGGTGCCAATCATTAGGGTTTCGAGCACCAGGAAGGCGATCATGTATTCCTTCACGCGCGTCTGGATCGCCGTCCAGCTGGCGAGAATGCAGATCGGCATCAACGCGGTCGTGAGGATCACGAAGGGCAGCGAGATTCCGTCGACGCCCATGTGATAGGAGGCGATGCCAAGCCAGTTGTATTTTTCGACGTACTGGAATTCAGGTGATCCGGCGTCAAACCGCCAGACCATGACCAGCGAAATGGCAAACGTCACGAGGGTCGCCCACAGCGCCACCCAGCGCGCGGTGCCTCTCGCCACACGCTCGTTTCCACGCACAAGCAATGCAACGAGCAATGCTCCGAGCAGCGGCAGGAACGTCACGACGGAGAGAATGGGCCAATTCATCAGTGCGTCCCCGTCGCGAACATGAACCAGGTGATGAAAGCTGCAGCGCCGATCAGCATTGCAAAGGCATAGTGATAGAGGTAGCCGGTCTGCAGCCGCACCACATTGCGGGTGACGTCAAGGACCCGCGCGGAAATGCCATCCGGGCCGAAGCCATCGATCAGCCAGCCATCACCGCCCTTCCACAGCAGACGGCCAAGTCGCAGCGTGGGCCTGACGAAAATGAGATCGTAAAGCTCGTCGAAGTACCACTTGTTGAGCAGAAATCGGTACAGCCAATCGTGCTGGCGCGCGAGCTCGACCGGGATATCCGGACGGCGGAGATAGAAGTGCCAGGCGACGAAAAACCCGATCAGCATCATCGCGGTGGGAAGAATTGCAACATACAACGGCACGTGATGCATATCCTCGAGCACG
>JBKPLN010000145.1:0-3034 GCA_046731635.1 Pseudomonadota bacterium
CTATGGGCCAATAGCGGACATTTCTCATGTCTAGCTCTTGTCGCCAGTCACGCTTGACAGGGCTGTAACGACTGTCATGGCATTCAGCTTGGGCAACCCGACAAGCTTCCGTGTCGGCCTTCGCCCATTTTATACGAACGGAGGAGAGCCGTGGCTTGGTCTATCGAGCGGCGAAACCAGCATGTCGCACTCGTCACAATGAACACGAACAAGGCAAACGCGCAGAACCCGACCTTTTTCGAAGATCTTCATCGCGCCTTCGACCGATTGGAAGCCGACTTCAACGATTGCGCGGTAGTGTTGACCGGCACAGGGCGCGTTTTCTCGGCAGGTCTAGATTTCGACCATCATTTCCCGCTCTTCGCCCGCCGATCAACCAGTGAGGTGGACGCCTGGTTTGAGACCTATCGGGCCACGAACCTGCGCATCTTCACTTACCCGCGCCCGACGGTGGCGGCGATCAACGGACATGCTTACGCGGGCGGGCTTATTACTGCGCTCGATTGTGATCTGCGCGTTGCCGCGGCAGGCGATCTTCAATTCGCACTCAACGAGGTGCCAATCGGCATACCGATGCCTGCTGTTTATTGCGAAATCATCAAGTATGCAGTCGGCACTTCATCGACCAACGAAATGACCTTGTTCGGCCAAGTCTACGACCTCAGCGCCGCCCAGCGCATGGGCGTCGTCAATCGGATTGTCCCTTCCGAGCGCCTCATCGATGAAGCAGTTGCTTGGGCGGGGGCGGTCGAACCCGGATGCCATCCTGCGTACGCATTCACCAAACGCGCCTTGCAAGCTGGCACACTGCGGGCGATTGATGGCGCGCGACGCCTCGATCTTGATCTCCTCGCAAGCCGAATGACTGATCAAGGCAGCCTACGCGCCCATGCGCGTCGTTACCGTGAGCTTAAAGGCCGAGACCCAACATGGGAGATTTCGACGTAAGCACCAAGTAATGTCCGCTTTGGGTTAAAAGCAGACATTCGCGCCGCAAAAAGTCATGTCCGCTTTACCCCGAAAGCGACATTCTTGCATACGACAACCGCTCAACTGGGTCAGATCAACCTTGCCAGAAAACTCGGGATGCCTGGTGTATGGCAAAGATGCGTACTGAGGAGTTGATCGCATGTCGCCGATCCGGTGAGCCACAGCACCCACTGTCGTACCTCTGTATTGCACCGACGTATAGTTTTGTGTTTCTTCGGATGCTTGAGCGCTACTTACGTATGCTGGTGCGACCGCCCAGCCGCGCTTTAGCCTTTCCTTGCTTAGAACATGCAGGCTCGAGGTTTCTTTCCCGACACTTACGGGTCGTGATGGTGCCCGGCACACTCGAACTGAACATGACGCAGCGGACGTAAAGAAATGTATCACCTGCTTTCATCATTTGTGTCGGCCGTATCGCACCTTTGGAAAAACACAGCGTACCATCCTGAGCGGCATTACATGCGTGGTCCGGGTCCAAAGTGGTGTGAGAAGCATCCATCAACGAATATCATTGAGGAATTTTGATCTCGGCGGCCATGCCCATTGCAGCGCGGGCAGCGCACGTCGCGAAGCGCAAGGCGCACGAAGGCATCCGGGTCGCGGGGTTCACGGTCAGGTCAAGATCGATGACCGTGCCGCGCCTACTTTGCTACGCAGTAGGGCTCCTTGCCGCCTAGGTGACAAAGGCCCGGGCGGCAGGCGCTGACGCATTGACCTTTTCGATGACCGCGGGCGGCGCAACCGCTCATGCAGGCCTGGCGGTAAGTCGTGGTCGCGAGTGCGGCCGCAGCCTGCTGGTCACCCCGCGCTGCGGCGGCCTGCGTGCGCGACAAGCTCATGGTGCCGCCCTTCGCTGCCAACGCGGAACCCGGCAGCAGCGTCGCGATAACGATGCACAACACAAAACGCATTGATGCATCTCCGTTTTCTGTTTTCACGTTAACGCACAAGGGCATGTTCCGGATGCAGCGCCGCCGTGTGCACGAACCGAAGCGCTAGTGACCGGGCCTGCCGTCATGGTCCGTCCGCCTATCGTAATTCATCCAATTTCCGCTTATGTCCACCGCCATGTTGTGGCGTAACTGCAGGCCGATCAACGCGCCTGCCGCTTTCATTCATCCCTGCCGTCCAAGGGTGAGAACTCGTCCGCCGAGCGGTTCCGGCTGGGCGCATGAAGGATATCCAGTAATATAAGGCCAACGCAAAGGAAACGGCAGCTAATAAGCGCCGCCAACTGAGATGGCTCGTCAGCGATCAATCAAATAAGCGCGCGATAAACCACATTCTTGGCACTCAAAAACGTGACGTGCCTTGGGTGGATCTTTCAGATCCGGTTCGACCATTCTGATATTCATGACTGCGGCACATTGCGGGCAGCATGCACTGGTCGCAGTTGGTGAGGGAGGGGATGAGACCAACAAATGCATGTGATCCTCCAAACGAATCAGTTCTTCCTTTTCAATAAACGCTCCGTGGCCGTCTTCGAGCCGCCAGCGCGGTCGATGTCAACTGAAAATGGTGAACAAATTATTAATCCCAGCTCCCTGATGTGGACGATCAACGCCCGACCGGAAACTTTCGCGCTGGCGTTGGAGTTAGATGCTCTCAGGGAGAGAACCCATGTTCGAAACCCTAATCCAGGAAGCCGCCGCGCTCGCCTCGCTGGCGCTGTTCATCGCGATGATCGCCATCTGGACCCAGGTACTGGGAAATTTGTGACTGACTTCCTGAAGTTGAAGCACGCGGCTATCGGCCTCAGATTTTCGTGTCCGCGACGGTCGAAGCAGCGCCGGATGATTGGCGGAGGGCATTATTGCAATCACCCGGCGCGCGCTGATGCAACAGCGCCCCCCCGACCGAATAATGATTCGAGGTCCATTGCAAACGCTGCCGTTCAAAATCAAAATCCGAAAGTACCGTAGCAACACGGGCTATCGATGGTACGTTCTAATGAATTTGAAAGTAGTTGTCGGAATTTTTATGATCGCCGCCGTGCCGGTGTGCGCACACGCTCAAAACCTGAGGGTAGGTGACGCACCGAAGG
>JBKPLN010000146.1:0-1331 GCA_046731635.1 Pseudomonadota bacterium
GCCCAGCAATGCGCATTCACGTGCTGAGGAGTTCGCGGTTGTTGGGCTGCACCAAATCTCTTCACCCAGGTACGTACAGTCTTGGCAAACACCGAAGCACCGATGTGCCCCACTCGCAGCAACAGTGGTCAGCACTTGGTACAGGGCACGGTGCATCGACGCTTGCTCATTCGCGTCGAGCGCGTCGACGGCGTCCACCAGAACCTCGAACGGATCATGCGCAAGTGCTTTTTTGCCCTTACTCGTCAGTCGCAGGCTGACGCTTCGCCCGTCCGCCTTGGATCGCTGTCGGACCAAGTACCCATTTGCCTCAAGTGCCTTGATGGCTTGCGATGCGGTACCACGGGTGGTCGCTTGAAACTCGGCGAAAGCCGATGGGTTCCGGGAGAACGAATTGGCGCGGGCGAAGTAGCGGAGCGCCATCCATTGGGCGGGACTGAGTTCGCCGTCATAGCCCTCGGCTTGCACAAGCCGTCCCAGCTGCAGCAGAAGCTCTGCCGTTTTTCGTGCTGGCATGGTTACCTCTTTGGCAAAATAATAGCGTTTCGAAATCAAATTGACAATGGGGCTAGTTGTTGATAATTTGGTTTCGAAACTGGTTTGGAGTCGCCGACAAAAGGTGGACATCATGGGCCGGCTGACGACCGCTGACTGGAGCGTAACGGCCGGATCCGACCTCTCCAGTTACCTTAGGCACATCCAGCGGTTCCCGATGCTGGAGCCGCACGAAGAGTACATGTTGGCCAAGTGCTGGCGCGAGCACGGCGACCACGAGGCGGCGCACAAGCTCGTCAACAGTCATCTACGCCTCGTCGCTAAAATTGCCAGGCGCTATCGCAGCTACGGCCTGCCAATCTCTGATGTCATCTCGGAGGGCAATGTCGGCCTGATGCAGGCGGCCCAACGTTTCAGGCCAGAAAAGGGCTTTCGTTTCTCAACCTACGCCGTGTGGTGGATCAGGGCGGCGATTCACGAATACATCCTGCACTCGTGGTCGCTGGTGCGCATAGCCAGTACGGCAAACCGGAAGAAACTGTTCTTCAATCTGCGCAAGGCCAAGAGCGAAATATCGGTCATCGACGAGGGCGAGATGCGACGCGAGCAGATCGAGACCATTGCCAAGCGGCTCGGCGTCACGAAACAGGATGTGATCGCCATGAACCGGTGGTTTAGTGGCGACGCCTCGCTCAATGCGCCGATCCGCGAGGACAGCGATTCCGACGAATGGCAGGACTGGCTGGTTGATGAAGGTGCCAGCCAGGAGACTACGCTCGCCGCGCGTGACGAATACGACTACCGCCGCAAGACGCTCGCCTCGGCGCTCTGCGTGC
>JBKPLN010000147.1:0-3260 GCA_046731635.1 Pseudomonadota bacterium
TCTTGACGGTCTCGCCGTCGGTTTTGAACAGCACCTTGGTGCCGCGATGCTCGCGGATCGTCTTGGTTGTCCGCTTGATCATGCCGTGGCGTTTGCCGGTCTGCTGGTATTTCACCTTGCCGGACGCCGTGACCTTGAAGCGCTTTTTGGCGCCGGACTTGGTCTTCAATTTGGGCATTTGGCTCTCCTCATCGGCTGCGGGACAAGCCGCATGGCCGAAATATGCTCGTAAGCCTTTTTTTGGCTTGGAGCGGTGTGCTCGGGATTGAGCGTTTAATCGCGGCCACGGCAGCCCTTACTGGCCGGGCAGCGATGGCCGGCGTTATGGCAGAGGCGGCGACCTCATGCAACCATTGGCCGTTCGCTTCTGATTGCCGAGAAAATGCCGATGCACCGCTCCGGCACGGAGCAGGGCATCAGCTGATACAAAAGTGCTTTCGGTCCTAGCGTGGCGCCAGGACCATGATCATTTGGCGGCCTTCGAATTTCGGCTCCTGCTCGACCTTTGCGATTGGACCGACATCGTCCTTCACGCGGTCGAGCAATTTGGTGCCCAACTCCTGGTGCGCCATTTCACGGCCGCGAAAGCGCAAGGTGATTTTGACCTTATCGCCGTCCTCGAAGAAGCGCTTCATCGAGCGCATTTTTACCTGGTAATCGTGGTCGTCGATCATCGGCCGGAGCTTGATCTCCTTGACCTCGACGACTTTCTGTTTTTTGCGGGCTTCCGCCGCCTTCTTCTGCGCCTGGTACTTGTACTTGCCGTAATCCAGAATCTTGCAGACCGGTGGCGACGAGTTGGGGGCAATTTCCACCAGGTCGAGACCCGCCGCCTGCGCCATGTCTAGCGCGGCTTGGATCGGTGTCGGACCATGGTTGTGACCATTGGCATCGATTAGCTGGACCTCGCGGACGCGGATCTCCTCGTTTATGCGCGGGCCGTCCTTCTGAACGGGCAGCGCGGACTTCATCGGACGACGAATGGCTATTTTCTCCTATGCTGTTTCAACTGTTCCCTGACGCGTTCTGGCACCATGGGATAATGGAAGATTGGTAGAAACCACGAAGAAGTCAACGCAGTTCCCCTGCCATTGCAGAGCGGGCTCTTCTGAGAGGCGTTCAAAGTATTCAAATTGCTCTAATTTTGTCTTGCCCGGCGTTTTCCTTCCGCCGTGATTTTTCGACAATATCGCCATAAAGACGCAGCGTCTGCTCGGCCACGATGGTCTGGTTAAAATGCTCAAGTACCCATTCGCGCCCGCGACGGCCTATTGTCGCACGGTTCTGCTCTGGCATTGAGAACAGCCGCAGCAATGCCGCCGCCAGGGCCGCATCGTCGCCGGCATTGAAACGGAATCCCGCGATCTTGCTTTCGGGTACCGCAGGTGCAGTGAGCACCACGTCAGGACCCGCGCCAAGGTCGGATACAATGACGGGCCGCGCCATGGCCTGGCCTTCCAGAATTGCCCGCTGGACGCCTTCAGGCTGCACCGCCGCCGAAACCACGACTGATGCAGCGGCATAGGCGGCCGGCATATCGGGCACCGGCGAAGCCATCCGAATGACGTCCATGGTGCCCGTCGTCAGCACGAGATCCCACAACTCGCCGGTGTAGCGGCTGCGGCCCCGGTCTTCGCCTACGAACACGCACAAGAAATCCTTCAAACCCATTTCCTTGAGCCGCTTCACCGCCTTGACGACGATATGATGGCCTTTGCGGCGCAGAATGCGGCCACCGATCAGAATGACCTTGGTCTCTCGCTTGACGCCCCAGGCGGTGCGTATGGTCTCGATGCGCTCACGCGAAACAGCTTCGGGATTGAACCGCTCCAGGTCGATGCTGCAGGGCACCACTGTGATCCTGCCCCATGGCGTGCCGTAGCGATCGTTAATCAGCTGAGCGATTTGCTCACTGGACGCTACGACGCAATCTCCGCGCGCCATGATCCCGTTGTAGAGCCGCTTGAACAGATTCTGTTCACGGAAGCCTTTGTGCCAGCTGGTCACAAACTGAATCCCGCAAAACCGCGCGGCGATCAGCGCGCTCCAGGCCCCTGCACGGCCGAAAGCGTGAATCGCCGCGCATCGCCGCTCTCGTGCGAGTCGCGTGAGAACGACGGCATTGCGCAGCATGAGAATGGGATTGTTGCTCGAGACGTCGAGCGCGAGAAACTCGGCTCCCGCTTGGGTGATGTCCGCTACCAGTCGCCCCGCGCGCGACACCACGATGCCCGCAATCCCGGCTCCGGCAAGAATGCGTACAAGTTCGACGGCCGCGGCATCCGAAGCGCCCCCATCGAGTGTGGGTACGACAACAAGCACCGTAGTCGGGCCAGGCGGTGCAACCGGACTTCGCGTGCCGCGCAAAGCAACGTCGTCTGCATCGGCATTGGGCCCGGTTTTGACGGACGGTGGTGCGGGTGCGGGCAAGCTCGACATTAGTTTGTGATCTCGAACCGAAGTGTGTCTCGAATGATTGCGCGCCTCAATCGGGGCGTCGGGAGTTCAAAGGTATAGACGGCGCAGATGGCACGGGCAACGGTTGCCTCTTGCATCATCGGGGTCTTGCGGACAAGAAAGGGCGGTCTCAGCGGCATCCCTTGAATCAACCATGAATGAAGCTCGCCTCGTCTCTCTAGTCGTCGAATCGTCGCCAAAGAGGACCATTGCCGTTCGCACTCGTGAGGGCAAAAGCCCGGGCCTGTTCTGGCTCGGCGGGTTCAAGTCCGACATGAAAGGTACGAAGGCAGAAGCGCTCGACCGCTGGGCCGAAAGCGAAGGGCGCGCATGCGTGCGGTTCGACTATTCCGGTCATGGCGAATCCGGTGGAGCTTTCACTGACGGGACCATCAGCCGGTGGTTGGAGGAAAGCGTGGCCGTCTATCTCCAGTTTGCACGCGACGCGCAGGTGCTGATCGGATCCTCGATGGGCGGGTGGCTGGCATTGCTGTTGGCCAAGGCGGTGTGCGAACGCCCTGGCGCGGCGCCGATTGCCGGAATGGTTTTGATCGCGCCAGCGGTGGATTTTACTGAAGAACTGATGTGGAAGCAGTTTCCGGACGCTGCCAGACAGCAGATCGAGCAAACGGGAGTCTGGATGCGACCATCGGCATATGGCGAGGAGCCCTATCCGATCACGCGCGCGTTGATCGAGGATGGCCGCAGGCATCTGCTGCTCGGAGGGTTGATAGAAACGCGCTGTCCGGTGCATATCCTGCAGGGCGTCGAAGATCCGGATGTGCCGTGGAGGCACGCCATAG
>JBKPLN010000148.1:0-2460 GCA_046731635.1 Pseudomonadota bacterium
CTCCTTGCCTACCCCGCGTCCCTCACGGATCTCGATCGTCATCGCGCGCGAAACGACGTCGCGTGAAGCGAGGTCCTTCGCGGACGGGGCGTAGCGCTCCATGAACCGCTCGCCTTCCGAGTTAACGAGATAGCCGCCTTCGCCGCGCGATCCTTCTGTGATGAGACAGCCTGCGGGATAAATGCCGGTCGGATGGAATTGTACGAACTCCATGTCCTGCAGCGGCAGTCCCGCACGAAGCACCATGGCGTTGCCGTCGCCGGTGCAGATATGTGCCGACGTACAGGAGAAATATGCACGTCCATAACCGCCCGTGGCGAGGATGGTCATGTTCGCTGAAAAGCGATGGATCGAGCCGTCATCCATGTTTAGCGCGATCACGCCGCGGCAGCGGCCCTCATCGTCCATGATCAGCTCGATCGCGAAATACTCGATGTAGAACTCGGCCGCATGGCGCAGCGACTGTCCGTACATTGTGTGCAGCATGGCATGGCCAGTGCGATCGGCTGCAGCGCAGGTGCGTTGCGCGGTGCCCTTGCCGTAATGCGTGGTCATGCCACCGAACGGACGCTGATAGATTTTCCCGTCTTCTTCGCGGCGCGAGAACGGCAATCCCCAATGCTCCAGTTCGTAGACGGCTTCCGGCGCGTTGCGACAGAGATATTCGATCGCGTCCTGATCTCCGAGCCAGTCGGCGCCTTTCACCGTGTCGTACATGTGCCAGCGCCAGTCATCCTCACCCATATTGCCGAGCGCGGCCGCAATTCCACCTTGCGCCGCCACGGTGTGCGAACGGGTGGGAAATACCTTCGTGATGCATGCGGTGCGCAGGCCCGCCTCGCTGCATCCCACTACCGCGCGCAGACCGGACCCACCAGCGCCGACCACTACAACGTCATGGCTGTGATCCTCGATCGGGTACGCGCGGCCGTTGATCGCAGGTGCGTTGCCGGAATCTTTGTTCGTTGCCATGTCAGACTCCGAACGACAGCTTGAGAATTGCGTAGACCGACGCCAGGCTGACGCCACAAACGAAAAACGTCTTCGCCATCAGGCTCAGGAACTTCCATTTATCCTCATGCACGTAATCGAGGATGATCTCCTGCATTCCAACCCACATGTGGTAGGTCGTGTTGATGATGAAAAGCAGGACGATGACCGCAACAATCGGCGAGCCGAGGATTTGAACGACCGCCGCATGAGTGCGGCCAAGCAGAGCGGTAATGATCAGCAGGAGCGCGATCGTCAGCGGAATGCCGGCGACGGACGTCACGCGTTGATACCAAAAATGGGCGGTGCCCGAATGAGCCGGTCCGAGGCCGCGAACGCTGCGCATCGGTGTCTGCATGGATGGAGTTTCGTTCATCGCGGGCCTCCCATCACGAGATAGCCGACGACCCAGAGGATAAGCGTGAGCGTGATTGAGCCGATGAGAGTCGCGAGCGTCAGCCCTTCGCGTTCGGCCGGCTCAAAACCGTGGATCGTGTCCCAGATCAAATGGCGGATCCCGCCGAGCATGTGGTGAAGGAGAGCCCATGTGTAGCCGAACAGGACCAATCGCCCGATAAAGCTTCCCATGAACCACTCGACATTGGCATAGGCGTTCGGACCGTTCGCGGCGGCAAGCAGCCACCACGCCAGCAGCAACATGCCGAAATAGAGCGCGGCGCCGGTGATGCGATGAACGATCGACATCATCATCGTCAGCATCGGCCTGTAGATCTGAAGATGTGGGGAAATCGGCCGCGCCCGTGCCGCGCCTGTTGTCACGCCTGTTTCAAGGTCGGCCATCGTCAGCCTCCAATAACCATCGCAACGCCGGTTGAAATGACCTGGGCGCTGGAGGATTTCGGGCCGGAAACGCCGGGTCAATTTAATTGCGCTTGACCCAGAGCCAGAACCCATTACTTCATATTTCGCGAAGCTTGAACCCGAAAATTCCGTGTTGCAATATGCGTTTTATATAGCCTGCCTTCGCGAAATAAGAAGGTAGCTCGCATGCGGTTCGATTTCACGGACTTGAACCTGTTCCGGCATATCGTCGAGGCCGGCAGCATCACGCAGGGGGCGGCGCGTTCCAACCTTGCCCTTGCCGCCGCGTCCACGCGCATCCGGAAGATGGAACTCGCGTTCGGGACCGACTTGCTGGTTCGCGGGCGGGCAGGGGTCACCCCGACCCCGGCCGGCCGGACCCTGCTCCAGCATGCCCGAACCATTCTCGCGCAAACCGAACGCCTCCAGGAAGACCTCACCCCGTATGCGCGCGGCCTTGCCGGCCAGGTGCGGGTGCTCTCCAACACCAATGCGTTGACCGAGTTTCTCCCCGAGACCCTCAGTTCATTTCTGATGGCCTATCCCGACATCAGTGTCGATCTTGAGGAGCGATTGAGCGACGAGATCGTCGGCTTGATAGCCGAAGGCAATGCCGACATCGGAATTGTCGCGGGCACTGTCGATTAT
>JBKPLN010000149.1:0-19624 GCA_046731635.1 Pseudomonadota bacterium
TCTCGGTCATCGTGGATTTTGCAGTCCTCGCTGACCGTGCTCCAACGCAATGATTCCAGGCTTGAGCAGCTGCCGCAATGCATCGATCAAAATTGTCTGCTGGCCTTGCTCATAGGGGATTGGCGGCTTCACACCCCAGACCGGCTTGGGCCACGCGGCATCCGTGTGCCGACGCGCGATAATGTGCACGTGCAGCTGCGGCACCTGGTTGCCCAACGCGGCGATGTTGAGCTTGTCGCATCGCGTGACGGTCTTGAGCGCATTCGCGGCCGACGCGATCTCGCCAAGCAATTGCACTTGCGCGTTATCCTCGAGATCGATGAGTTCGACCAGCCCGGGCAGTCGCGGCACCAGGATCAGCCATGGATAGTTCGCGTCGTTTGCCAGAAGGACGCGCGCGAGGGGGAGGTCGCCGATGGGAACTGTGTCTTGCGCGAGTTGGGTATGCAGCGACCAATCCTTTGCAACACCTGAATTCATTGGACGATTCCGCAGGATTCTTTCGGAGGAAAGCTAGCAGACCTCTCGCCGGGCTGCTTGCTTTCCCGCGCCATTGGTCCGATATAGAACCCGGGAGGTTGGCGGTGGACGAGCCACTCGCCAACCGGGTCAGGTCCGGAAGGAAGCAGCCCTAACGAGCGCGGTTCGGGTCGCTCGTCAGCCTCCCACCAATTCCCCGATTCGTTCGGAATAGCCCGCGCTTCGCGCGGCAGCGAAGCGGATGGCACCATGAGCGAGCCTGAAAAATCCGCCGTTACCGGTTCCGCTCCGGCCGAGGCGTCGGTCGACAGATATCGCGTGCTCGCGCGCAAATATCGTCCCGCGAGCTTCGACGACCTCATTGGTCAGGATGCCATGGTGCGGACGATTTCGAATGCATTCGAAAGCGGACGTATTCCGCAAGCATGGATCCTTACCGGTGTGCGCGGTGTCGGCAAGACGACGACAGCGCGCATTCTGGCGCGTGCGCTGAATTACGAATTGCCTGATGGTTCAGTGACCGAACCCACGGTCAGGATGCCGGTCATGGGCTTGCATTGTCAGGCTATCATCGAGAGCCGCCATCCCGACGTGCTGGAAATGGACGCCGCGTCCCACAATAGCGTGGAGGACGTGAGGCAGATCAACGACGCCATCCGGTATGCGCCGATGAGCGCGCGGTACAAGGTTTACATTCTCGATGAAGTGCACATGCTTTCCGCCGCCGCATTCAATGCGCTCCTAAAGACCCTCGAAGAGCCGCCGCCGCATGCCAAGTTCATTTTTGCCACCACCGAAATCCGCAAGGTGCCCGTAACCGTCCTGTCGCGCTGCCAGCGGTTCGATCTGCGCCGCGTGGACGCCGGGACGTTGATCAAGCATCTTGAGAGCATCGCGTCGAAAGAAAAGGTGGAGACCGAGCAGGCGGCACTCGCCCTGATTGCGCGCGCAGCGGAAGGCTCGGTGCGCGACTCACTCTCGCTGTTCGACCAGGCGGTTGCCCACGCCGCCGGACCGGTGCGTGCCGAAGATGTTCGACAGATGCTGGGCCTTGCCGATCGGGTGCGCGTGGTCGATCTTTTCGAGGCTTTGATGAAAGGCGATGTCGCTGCCGCCTTGCGGGAGCTTCGTGATCAATACGACAGCGGCGCCGATCCCGCGGTCGTTCTCAGCGATCTTGCCGAATTCACGCATTTTGTCACGCGCGTCAAGGTCGTTCCGGCGGTTGCGGACGATGTTTCGCTTTCCGAAGCCGAGCGCACGCGCGGCCGCGCATTTGCAGCGCAACTGTCGATGCGCGTGCTTTCCAGAGCCTGGCAAATGTTGCTGAAAGGCATTGCCGAAGTGCATGAATCCGGTCGGCCGGTTGCCGCCGCAGAAATGGTTCTGGTGCGAATTGCCTATGCCGCCGACCTGCCGACGCCGGATGAGGTGGTGCGCTCGCTGAGCGAGAATGTCTCCGCGCGTCCGCAGGGCAGTGGCAGCGCCGCCCAGCCGGAAAGCTATGCGGCCCGATACGACGCGCCTCGCGGCTCGCCACGGTCCTCGGCGGCGGTGTCGCCGCGGCCGACCGACGAGCCGATCGCAAGGGCCGAACAACCGGCGGCCGCACCTACGCTTGCCATCGGTTCATTCGAGGAGTTGATTGCGCTGGCTGCAGAAAAACGCGACATCGCCGTGAAAATGGCGCTCGAACGCGATGTGCGGCTGGTGCGGTGCGAGGATGGCCAACTCGAGATTGCGCTGGAGGCGAGCGCGACGAAAACGCTGGTGCATGATCTGCAGCGGAAGTTGGCCGGATGGACCGGGAAGCGGTGGATCGTGGTCGTGTCCAAGGAACAGGGCGCGCCCACGCTTCGTGCGCAGGCGGAAGCCCAGCAGGCGGAGATCGAGCGCGGCGTGCAAAGAGATCCGCTGGTCCAGGCCGTGCTGAGCCGGTTTCCAGGCGCGAAAATCGTCGGGGTGACGCAGAACTCTGAAGGCGCGGACGCTATCCCTGATGTTTCCTCCGACAGCGAGGACCAATGACATGGCGGATTTTCTTGGCCTTATGAAACAGGCAGCGCAGTTGCAGTCCAAGATGCAGGCCATGCAGGCCGAACTCGACCAGATTGAGGTCGAAGGAACGGCAGGCGGGGGCATGCTCAGCGTCATCCTGACTGCAAAGGGTGATCTCAAGGGCATCAGAATCGATGATTCCCTGCTCAAGCCTTCGGAAAAGGAAATTCTTGAAGACCTGTTGGTTGCTGCACACGCCGATGCACGGCGCAAGGCAGAGGCCGTGTTGCAGGAAAAGATGAAGTCCCTCACCGGGGGTTTGCCGTTGCCGCCCGGATTGGGATTGGGATGAATATCATTCCGGAGAATCTTCTGGTCGTCGTGTCCGGCCACAGCCGTCCAAAGGACGGCGTGCTTTCGCACGCCTATGTGCGGGGCATCCACGTCTTGGATGGATTAATCCATGCCCGCCGCCATTGCCGGACCTGAGATCGAGCGCCTGATTCAATTGCTGGCGCGGCTGCCGGGCTTAGGTCCCCGTTCGGCAAGGCGCGCGGCGTTGCATCTCATAAAAAAACGCGAATTGCTGATGGCTCCGCTCGCCGCCGCGCTCGAGACGGCGATGGAAAAAATTGAAATATGCAAGGTCTGCGGCAATATAGACACGCAAAATCCCTGCACCGTCTGCACCGATGCCAAGCGCGATGCATCCATCATCGTCGTCGTCGCCGATGTTGCTGATCTCTGGGCGCTCGAGCGCGCGCACGCGATAAACGGTCGCTATCACGTGCTCGGCGGGACGCTGTCGCCGCTCGACGGTGTCGGTCCGCAAGACCTCACGATCGAAACGTTGGTTTCACGCGCGCACGAAACAGGCGTGACGGAAATAATTCTTGCGCTCAATGCCACCGTCGACGGCCAGACCACCGCGCACTACATCACTGAACTGCTGCACGACGCGAACGTGAAGGTAACGCGGCTTGCGCATGGCGTGCCGGTCGGCGGCGAGCTCGACTACCTTGATGAAGGCACGCTCGCCGCGGCGATCAAGCAGCGAACGCTGTTCTAGCCGTAAGCTGCGAGATCAGGCTCTCCTTGTCTCCAGCTGTTTGAAATGTCCGCGTTTCTGCAGCCAGGCCAGCAGCAACAGGCTTGGAATGCCGGCCAGCATGCAGATCACAAAAAACCAGACCCAACCCGTCGACTCGGCGATGAAACCTGCGCCCGAGGACAAATATGTGCGACCGACCGCTGCCAGCGCAGTCAAAAGCGCGTACTGCGTCGCCGTATGCAGCGGATTCTGACAAAGGGCCGATAGATACGCGACGAACATGACGGTGCCGATCGCGCTGGTGAAGTTCTCCGCGATAATCGCGGCTGCGAGCATCGTCGTGTTGGTGCCGACCACCGCCAGGGCGCTGAACGAGAGGTTCGCGACGGCCTGCAGAACGCCCCCGATCCACAGGCTTGTTGCAAGCGGAAGCGCGCGGGCAATGAAGCCACCGGCGAATCCGCCAAGCAGAAGCGCGCCGAGGCCCACGCCTTTTACGATCGCAGCATACTCGTTGCGGGTAAAACCCAGGTCGATCACGAACGGCGCGGTCATGGCGCCCGACAGCGCATCCGTGAACTTGAACAGCACCACGAAAGCCAGCATCACCAGGGCGAGCTCATGGCCAAGGAAGTCCTTGAAGGCGCCGATTGCGGTTGTGGTCATGCGTGCGAGAGGATTCTGGCTGGCGTGAGCGGCGTTTGCTTCCGCCGACCGCTCGGGCTCGGTCGCCACAAGCGCTGTCATCGTGCCGATCAGCACCAGCGCCGCCATCGCGAAATATCCCAGGCGCCACGCCGCCTGTTTGTCGAAGCCGGTGGCTTCGATCGCACTCACCAGAAAAAGGGCGCCAGCGGTGGAAATCAGCATGCCGATGCGGTAGGCGGCGACGTAGGAGGCCATTCCGGCGGCTTGTTCGTTTTCCGGAAGGCTTTCGATACGAAAAGCGTCCACCACGATGTCCTGCGTTGCAGATGCCGTCGCCACCAAAAGCGCGCCGAGCGCGACCAGCCCGGGCGCGACGGCGGGATTGCAAGAGCCCAGAAATACGATTGCCGCCATCAACAGGATTTGGGTGAACACGAGCCACCCGCGTCGGCGCCCGAGCCAGCGCGAGAGCAGTGGCACGTCGATCGCGTCGGTGATCGGCGCCCACAGGAATTTCACCGTGTAAGGCGTGCCGACCAGCGCAAACAGTCCGATGGTGCCGAGGTCCACTCCGGATTCACGCATCCAGACCAGAAGCGTCGCGCCCGAGAGGGCCAGCGGCAGGCCGGACGAAAACCCGAGAAACATGACGATAAGGACGCGCGGCTTGAGGTAGACGGCTGCCGCGTCGAACCAGGACGGCCGAGCCCGCGCGTCGGGGGAAATTGTCATTGCCTATTCGCCGGCTTCGAGCCTGCGTGCGCCGGGACCGGGGAGAATGTCTGCGGTCTGCGGTTCGTCCGCGAACTCGACCTCCTGGATACTCTCTCCGCGGCTCACGATCTTGTCGGTTGATACCAGGATCTGCCGGATGTCGCCGTTTGCCTGGCCGAAATGTTTTTCCAGATTGGTAACCCGATCCCGCAGGCGAATCACGTCCTCGACCAGAAGGCCGACTTCCGACAGGATTCTGCCGGCCGCCTCGCGCATGCGCGCATCCCTCCGGATCTGCTGGATCACCTGGATTGCCAGCATCAACAAAGACGGCGAAACGATGATCACCTTGGCACGATATGCCTTCTGGAAGATATCGTCGAAGCCGTCATAGAGCTCCGCGTAAATCGATTCAGAGGGTACGAACATCAGCGCCATGTCCTGGGTCTCGCCCGGGATCAGGTACCTGGCGGCGATGTCGCCGACGTGCTTGCCAATGTCGGCGCGGACGCGGGCGACGGCAAGCTTGCGTTCGTCTTCGCTTTTTGCCTCCCGAAACGCGGTTACCGCCTCAAGCGGAAATTTTGCGTCGATGACAAGGGGAGGACCGTCAGGCAAGTGCACGATGCAATCCGGCCGGGCCTTGTTGGTCAGCGTGGCCTGGAACTCGTAGCAATCCTTCGGCAGGCCGTCCTGGATGATTATTTCCATCCGCGCCTGTCCAAAGGCGCCGCGCGACTGCTTGTTTGCCAGCACAGTCTGGAGGCTCGTCACCTGCGAGGCGAGATCGGTAATATTTTTCTGTGCGCCGTCGATCACCGCGAGTCGCGCATGCAGCTGCTGCAGATGCTCGGCTGTATGCTTCGTCGATATCTGCATCGATTCGCCCAATCTGGCGGTCACCGCGTCGAGCCGTTCATGCACTGTCTGCTGCAATTGGGCCTGGGCCTTGGCGAGCAGTTCGGCCATGATCTGCACCCGCGCATTCAGATCGGCCATCCGCTGCTCGGCGACGGGGTCGGGGGGCGGCCTGCGCGGCCGCAACAGCATCACGATGACAACGGCAAGCCCGACTGCGACAATGGCGCCGATGGCCAGAGTAAGCTCAGGCGCATGCGCCAATAGCGCGTGACCGAAGGAGTTAAGATCGTACATTCGATGCTTCTACCGTGATTCGCGAAGGCGTGCGAACGAAGAGCGAACGGTAGGAGGATAACCCCGTAATCTCAAGGGGAAACGCCACATTGACCGTATTATCCCAACCCCTTACATCGCGACCATGGCGATCCGTGACATTCTCATAATTCCCGACAAGCGGTTGCGGCTGAAATCGGAGGCGGTGAAGACCGTCGACAAATCGCTGCGCGCTCTCATCGACGACATGTTCGAGACGATGTACGCCGCGCCCGGTATCGGACTTGCGGCGATCCAGATCGGCGTGCCCAAGCGCGTCGTCACGATGGACCTGGCCAAGAAAGATGAGCCGAAGCAGCCGCAGGTGTTCATCAATCCTGAGGTCGTATGGGCTTCCGACGAAAAGGCAACTTACGAAGAAGGTTGCCTGTCGATTCCGGAATACTACGAAGAGGTCGAACGCCCGAAGGCGGTGAAAGTGAGATATCTCGATGCCGATCTCACGCCCCAGGAGATCGAGGCCGACGGCTTGATGGCCACATGCCTGCAGCACGAAATCGACCATACCAATGGCGTGCTATTCATCGATCACATATCGAAGCTCAAGCGCGACATGGTGGTGAAGAAATTCAAGAAAGCGGCAAAGAAGACCGAGGGCGTCAAGCCACTGGCCGAGGATCAGGAGCCTTCGCATCATATCGGCTGACTTGCCCTTGGTTCGTCATGCCCGGCCATAGCCGTCCAAAGAACGGCGTGCATTCGCACGCCTATGTGCCGGGCATCCACGTTTTTGCTAGGTAAAGTAGGAAAGTCGTGGATGGACGGGACTGGCCCGGCCATGACAACCGATCGACGCCCCGGACGAATGATGTCATTGCGTCTGATTTTCATGGGCACTCCAGACTTCGCGGTGCCGACGCTGCTCGATCTCGCTGCACGCGGGCACGACATTGTCGCGGTCTACACGCGCGGACCTCGCCCGGCGGGCCGGGGTCTGGAATTGCAGCCGACCCCAGTCGAGCGCGAAGCGCGGCGCCTGTCGCTTCCGATTCATACGCCGAAAACCCTCAAGGATGCGGCCGCGCAGGAAGCATTCAGCGCCCACGGCGCGGACGCGGCGGTTGTCGTGGCCTACGGCTTGCTTCTGCCGAAACCCGTTCTCGAGGCGCCTCGTCTTGGCTGCTTCAACGTGCATGCGTCACTGTTGCCCAGGTGGCGCGGCGCGGCACCCATCAACCGCGCCATTCTTGCCGGAGATCCACAAACCGGTGTCAGCATCATGAAGATGGACGAGGGCCTCGATACCGGCCCTATCGCGATGCAAGAGCCCATAGGCATCGCGCCCGATCTGACGGCCGGCGAACTCCATGATGCATTGGCGCGGCTGGGTGCGGACTTGATGATGCGCGCATTGGCGGCCGCGGAACGCGGGTCGCTTCAGTTCACGCCGCAGCCGCAGACAGGGGTCACTTACGCCGAAAAAATTTCCAACCCGGAGACCCGCCTCGACTGGACGAAACCGTGGAAGGAGGTTCACGACCATATTCGTGGTCTGTCGCCATATCCGGGTGCCTGGTTCGAAATCGGCGGACTGCGTGTGAAAGCCTTACGCTCGAGTAAGGGCGAGGGCCAGGGTGCGCCTGGTACAGTCCTTGACGACAACCTGACCATCGCTTGCGGTGACGGCGCCGTGCGGCTCTCGCATCTTCAGCGGGCCGGCAAGCAGCCCATGACCTCGGAGGAATTCCTGCGGGGGATGCAGATCAAGACGGGCACGCGAGTGAACTGAGCATGCCGCGCTACAAGCTCACGCTCGAATACGATGGCGCTCCGTTCGCAGGGTGGCAGATTCAGGCCGATCAACGGACTGTGCAAGGCGTGCTGACCGCCGCGATTGAAGCGCTGACAGGCGAGAAAACCATGGTGAAGGGCGCCGGACGCACCGATGCCGGCGTTCACGCGCGCGGCCAGGTCGCCCATGTCGATCTCGCCAGGAACTGGGATCTCGACACCGTGCGCGATGCGCTCAACGCACATTTGCGGCCGCATCCTGTCGCCATTTTAAGTGCCGACCTGGTATCCGACAATTTCAATGCGCGGACGTCCGCAATCAGGCGGCACTACATTTACAGGATTATCAACCGCCGACCCGATCTGGCACTCGAGGCCGGTCACGCCTGGCGCGTGCCGCGTCCACTGGATACTGATGCGATGCACATTGCCGCGCAGCGGCTGGTCGGAAAGCACGATTTCACGACCTTCCGGTCGACCGAATGTCAGGCCAAGTCGCCGGTGAAGACACTCGATGTTCTCAGCGTCGAGCGCAACGGCGAGGAGGTGACGGTGACCGCGGTGGCGCGGTCGTTCCTGCACAGCCAGGTGCGCTCGATGGTGGGCTCACTGGAGGCCGTGGGCGAAGGCAAATGGAGCGCCGATGACCTGTCGCGCGCGTTGGCTGCCCGTGACCGCACCGCCTGTGGCCCCGTGGCGCCGCCAGACGGCCTGTATTTGATGCGGGTGGAATATTGAACCGACGCAAACTCCGTTCATCCCCGCGTAGGCGGGGACCCAGCACAGCCAACTTCCAGCGGCAAGGACTGGATGCCCGCTTTCGCGGGCACGAACGGAGAATGGGACCGGCACGCCGCACAATGTACGTCTTGTGCACGCTCAAGCCCGCTAATGACAGTTTCAAGAAAAATACCGGTCGATGATTTTTCGATAGATCGTCGTCAGCGCAAGCAAGTCCGCTATAGGTACCCGTTCGTCGACCTGATGCATGGTCTGGCCGACAAGGCCAAATTCGACAATGGGACAATACTGAGTGATGAACCGCGCGTCGGAGGTGCCACCGGTTGTCGAGAGCTCAGGCTTGCGGCCGGTGACTTCGGCGACCGCCGTTGCCACCAGTTCGGTGAACGGACCCGGCGTCGTCAAGAACACGCCCGCGTTCGAGGGCTCCCACTGAAACGAGAACTTTATCTTTCCGGCAGATGCCTTTGTCGCACGCTGTTCGATCAGCCTCTTCAGCGAATCCAATGTGTGGTTGTCGTTAAAACGGATATTGAAACGTGCTCGCGCCTCGCCGGGAATCAAGTTTACGGTCTTGTTGCCGACATCGACAGTCGTGAATTCGAGATGCGACGGCGCAAATTGCGAGCTGCCCTTGTCGAGCGGCTCGCTCTGGAGCGCCGCAATCAGCGACACCAGCCCGCGGATCGGATTTTCCGCTCGTTGCGGGTAGGCGACATGGCCCTGCCTTCCGGTAACGATCAGGTGCCCGTTGAGCGAGCCTCGTCGGCCAATCTTGATCGTATCGCCCAATGTTTGCTGATTGCTCGGCTCGCCGAGAATGCAATGATCGAATTTTTCACCCCGCTCAGCCGCCCATTTCAGCAGTTTTGGCGTGCCGTTGACGGCGATGCCTTCCTCGTCACCGGTGATCAGGAATGAAATTGACCCTTTGGGCTTCCCGCCATTTGCCGCCAGATGCTCGAGAACAGCCGCTATCGCGCAGGCGATGCCACCTTTCATATCGACTGCGCCACGCCCGTACATTTCGCTGCCGGCAACTTCGCCGGAAAATGGCGGATGCTTCCAGGCTTTTTCGTCGCCCGGCGGCACCACGTCGGTGTGACCCGCGAATACCAGATTGGGCCGGTCGGTACCGATGCGGGCGTAGAGATTTTCCACGTCGTCGGTGCCGGCTTCGTGAAACGTCACGCGATGAACGGCGAAGTCCGTTTGCTTGAGCAGGCCTTCAAGGAACGCCAGCGCGCCGCCTTCGACCGGCGTGACTGACCGGCAGCGCAACAACTCGCGGGCAATGACGACAGGATCGACGGCAAGTGCCATTCTCAATCCCGCAACAGCTCATTGATACTGGTCTTGGAGCGCGTGCGCTCGTCCACGCGCTTGACGATGACGGCACAATACAATCCGGGACCGCCGTTCTTGCCCGGCAGCATGCCAGGCACGACAACGGAATAGGGCGGCACCTCGCCTTGCGTAATCTTGCCTGCATCGCGGTCGACGATGCGTGTCGATGCGCCGAGATAGACGCCCATCGATAGCACCGCGCCGGTGCGCACGATCACACCTTCTGCCACCTCGGAGCGCGCACCGATGAAGCAATTGTCCTCAATGATCACCGGACCCGCCTGCAAGGGCTCGAGTACGCCGCCGATGCCGGCCCCGCCGGAAATGTGGCAGCTCTTTCCGATCTGCGCGCAGCTGCCAACCGTCGCCCAGGTATCGATCATCGTGCCTGAATCGACATAGGCACCGAGATTAACAAAAGACGGCATCAGTACGACGCCGGGAGCGATGAATGCGGAGCGCCGCACGACGCAACCGGGCACGGCACGGAAGCCGGCTTTGCGGAATCGCGCCGCGTTCCAACCTTTGAGCTTGGAATCGACCTTGTCCCACCACACCGCTTTGCCGGGACCGCCGGAAACCACGCTCATGTCATTGAGGCGGAACGACAGCAGCACGGCCTTCTTGAGCCACTGATTGACATGCCATTGACCGTCCGTCTGGCGCTCGGCTACGCGCGCCTTGCCGGCATCCAATAAGTCGAGCGCGGAGTTCACCGCCTTGCGCACGGCGCCCCTGGTCTTTGGGCCGATCCTGTCGCGGCCTTCGAATGCTTCCTCGATGATGCTTGCGAGTTTGTCGTTAGACATGCCGGCTCCAGCTCTTCGCTGCGGGTTGTCGGGGGCGGGGCAGGGGATGTCAAGTTGCGCACAGCGAAGCTAAGCTTGTGACCAGGGAGAAATGCACATGAATCGGCAATCCGCGGGGCTCGGTCTGCTCCTGCTGGCGCTCAGCGCAACCAATGCGTCCGCTCATCACGTCATGGGCGGACGCATGCCGGCAACTTTCATGGACGGCCTTTTGTCGGGGCTGGGGCATCCGATAATCGGGATCGACCATTTTGCGGCGGTTGTGGCGGTGGGCTGCCTTGCCGCCACGCACAAGGCTGCACCGACGCTAGTGATTGGTTTTATTGCGGCCATGATGGCGGGAGTGGCCTTGCATTTGCATGGAGCCAGCCTGCCTGCCGCGGAGCTTCTGGTGGCGATCACCGTGATCGCGCTCGGCGCGGTTCTGGTGGGCAATCGGCAGATGCCGACGGCTCCCGTGCTTACGCTTTTTGCGCTCGTCGGACTCGTGCACGGCTACGCGCTCGGGGAGTCGATATATGGTGCCGAGCCAACGCCGATTTACGCCTACCTGATTGGTCTTGCGGTTGTTCAAAGCGTTATCGCGCTTATCGCGATGAAAATTGCGCGTGGTTTCGCCGATGAGCCGACTCTTTCGCCGCTGAGGCTCGTGGGTGCCGGCGTCGCCGGAGTGGGGCTGGCAGTGCTGGTTCAGCAAGTGGTCCCGACGGCCTGATCAGCGCCGAACAATCTGCTCGAGAAATCCGGTCAGATTGTCGGTCAGATGATCGACGTATGGCGCATCGCGTCCCTCCAGCTCCCAGTCTTCGCGAAAAACCTCTCGCTGGCCTTCAGGCACTACGAGCACGGTCGTCATTCCCAAGGCGTGCGGCGTTTCAAGGTTGCGCGCCAGATCCTCAAACATTGCGGCCTTTGCTGGATCGACGCCGTGCCGCGCGAGGAAGCGTTGATAGACTTGCGGGAGAGGCTTGGGGTCAAGATTCGCCGCAGCAATGTCGAACACGTCCTCGAAGTGGCGATCGATTTCGAGTTTTTGCATGACTGCATCGGCGTGCTTGCGTGTGCCATTCGTAAGAATGAGCTTGCGGCCCGGGAGATTTTCCAATGCTGCACCGAGTCCCGGATTGGGTTCCAGCGGCGAATGATCGATGCGGTGCACGAACTCGAGATAATCATCGGGCGCCAAACCATGCTCGGCCATCAGGCCGCGCATCGTCGTTCCATAGCGTTTGTAATATTCCTTCTGCAGGCGAAACGCCTCGTCTTTCGTTACCTTCAGAAAATCCGAAACATAAGCGCGTATGCGTTCATCAACCTGCTGCCACAAATTGAGGTGATGCGGGTAGAGCGTGTTGTCGAGATCGAACACCCAGGTCTCGACATGGCCGAAACCGCGCGGCTCTGAACGCCTTGTTTCCACGAGGCTAGGGTTCCTTGAATCGCACCGTTGTTGACGGCTTGCCTGTCAGATCGATGACGGCAAACCCGGCAGAATTCAGACCGCGGGTTGCGCAATCCTTGTGGTCGGCCAGCTCGAAGCGTCCGTCGCGCGTGCACAATGGGACGGTGCCGCCCCAGGCCAGCGGTGCGTCGCCGCGCCGGATCGTGCGGCCGTTGCCGTCGATTGCCTCCGCGTAGCTGTAAAGTCGATGCGGGTCCGTTGCGCAGATCCGGTCGCACGCATTGGCCGGCCTCGAGGCGATACCAGCCGCGGGTGACAATCGCTCCCATCTCGACGATGCCCAGCGAAGCCATCACCGCATACCGAGTATCGTTGCACCACGTGAAGCCGATGCCCTCCGGGTTGCGCGCGGCCTCGATCAGCGTTTCGAAGAAATTCGGTGCTGCTGCGGCATCGGCCGGAAGTTTGCGGTCGTTGAGAAATTTCGTGATGGCTGCCTGGGTCTTTGCGCCCTGCACGCCATCGATCGGATAGGCGTCGTATCCGGCGATCACCAGCAGCCGGTGAATGCCCGCAAGTCGCGACTGCACATCATCGTAATCGGATTCTTCGGCCAAATTGACGACCGGGCCTTTCGGCGACTCGGACGGCTTGGCAGCGCTGAAGTGCGCCTGCTGGCTTGCCGAGCAATTCCGGGCGTCGGAAATCTCAAAATCACCATTGCGTATGCAGAAGTCGGCCTGTCCGTCCTGCGGCTGCGGCGCGGTGCCGTAAACAGGTGGTGTTCGGGCATGCAGGTAGACCATCTCGGCGTCGAATGGGCCGTCCATCACTTGTCGGCATTGCCCGGGATCAAGGCGAAACCATCCTCGGGTGGCGACATTCGCACGCTTTTCCAGGCCGACCGCCGCTTCAACGCGGAAACTTGTGCGGTTGCACAAAGTAAGTTCGGCGCGAGCCTGCGAAACCGCCAGAGCGGCGATTGGCAAGGCAATCATCGGGAGAAAACCGCGAATCATGGGGCCATGCTAATCGGCATCAGGAAGGCAGGGAATCGCCGCCATGCCGTTCGTGCCCGCGCAAGCGGGGATGCAGGCCTTTTCCTGCCGGGAACGATTTTCGGAGCGGGGGATATCTCAGCGGTGCATCAGGGTGCCGACGCCGTGATCGGTCAACAACTCAAGCAACACCGCATGCGGCACCTTGCCGTCGAGGATGACGACACCCTCGACGCCCTGATCGAGCGCGTAGATGCATGTCTCCACCTTCGGGATCATGCCGCCGGAAATGGTCCCGTCCGCAATGAGCTTGCGCGCGTCGGCCACTGAGAGTTGTGCAATCAGGTTCTTCGATTTGTCGAGCACGCCGGGCACGTCGGTCAGCAGCAGCAGGCGCTTGGCTTTCAGCGCCCCCGCAATGGCACCCGCAAAGGTGTCGGCATTGACGTTGAAGGTGCCGCCATTGGCCGAAGTTGCCACCGGGGCCAGCACCGGGATCATCTCGCGTCCGATCACTTGATTGAGCATCGTGAGGTCGACTTTTTCGGGCTCACCGACAAAACCGAGATCAACGACTTTCTCGATATTGGAATCGGGATCGACAACCGAGCGACTGACCTTGCGCGCCTGGACCATGTTTCCGTCCTTGCCGCAGAGCCCGATCGCCTTTCCGCCGGCCGCATTGATGTAGCCAACGATTTGCTTATTGATCGAGCCCGCCAGGACCATCTCCACGACCTCAACGGTTTTGGCGTCCGTAATGCGCAAGCCTTCCGCAAATTCCGACTTGATGCCGAGCCTCTTGAGCATGGCCTCGATTTGCGGTCCGCCGCCATGAACCACTACCGGATTGATTGCAGTCTGCTCGAGCAGAACGATGTCGCGGGCAAAATCGCGCGCCGTCTGCTCCTGGCCCATGGCATGGCCGCCGTATTTCACAACGACGATTTCCTCGTCGTAGCGCTGCATGTGCGGCAGCGCCTCGACCAGAATGCGGGCCTGTTCTTGCGGATCGATCTTGGGTGCTTTGCTCATCGCGGGGTTTCTAACCGATGTCGCGGCCGTCCGACAATGTGTCAACGGCCTCTTTCCGCCAACAAGCGCACTATTGCCGCCCGCAATTCGGGAATACCGGTAGCATTGCGCGAGGACGTTGGGATCACAGTGGGGAAGGCAGCCGGCCGCCTCGCGAGCGCTGCTTCGATGTCGGCAATGCGGGGACCGAGCTCGGAGGGTTTCACCTCGTCGCATTTGGTCAATATGATCTGGTGACTGACAGCAGCCTGGCCGAGAACATCGAGCGCAGGCTCATCAGCCGATTTCAGGCCGTGGCGCGCATCCACCAGAACATAAACGCGCGCGAGGTTGCTTCGCCCGCGCAGAAACGCCTCGATCAACTCTGTCCATGCCGCGATCTTCGTTTTGGCCGCGGCGGCATAGCCATAGCCGGGCATGTCCACCATGTTGAGGCCCAAGCCATTGGTAAAGAAAATCAGCTCCTGCGTCCGACCGGGAGTACGAGAGATGCGCGCCAGGTTTTTTCGGCCGGTGAGCGCGTTGATAAGGCTTGACTTACCGACATTGGAGCGTCCGGCGAACGCTATTTCAGTGCCTCGCATCGGCGGCAGCGAGGCTGGTGTGCCTGCCGCGGCGACAAACTGCCACTGACCAGAGAAGAGGCTTCGGCCAGCTTCGATTTCGGCGCGTGTGAATATGCTGGCAGCCACCATTGTACTGCGCGTCTCTGTCTTTGGCGTCATGCGCGGCACTCGGATCCGGTTTCCGGCCCAGACACTAGAGACGTGTATGGCCGGGACAAGCCCGGCCATGACCTGGAAGGCTTCAGATGACGCCGCTACTGCTGCGGCTTGTCTTTCACGAACATCGCCTTGATGTTGTCGAACAACTCAATTTTGGCGCCGTGCTTGCGCATGATGACGCTCTGTTGCAGCACGGAGAGCAAGTTGTTCCAGGCCCAATAAATCACCAGACCGGCCGGGAAACTGGCGAGCATGAAGGTGAACAGCAATGGCATCCAGTTGAAGATCATCGCCTGCGTCGGGTCGGGCGGCGCCGGGTTGAGCTTCATCTGCACCCACATCGTGACGCCCATGATCAAGGGCCAGAGACCGACATGCAGAAACGGCCCAATGAGGGGCAGCACAGTCGGATCAAGCGGAATAAGACCGAACAGGTTGAAGATGTTGGTCGGGTCCTGGGCTGAAAGGTCGTGGATCCAGCCAAAGAAGGGCGCGTGGCGCATTTCGATGGTGACAAACAGCACCTTGTACAGCGAGAAGAACACCGGGATCTGAATTGCGATCGGCAGGCAACCGGCGAGTGGATTGATCTTTTCCTTCCTGTAGAGCTCCATCAGCTCCTGCTGCTGCTTGGCCTTGTCATCCGCGTAGCGGTCGCGGATCGCCATCATCTGCGGCTGCACCGCTTTCATCTTTGCCATTGACGCATAGGATTTGTTGGCGAGCGGGAAGAAAGCGATCTTGATCAGGACGGTGATGATGAGGATGGCTAGGCCGAAATTCCCCACCAGGTGGTACAGATAATCGATGGCGATGAACAATGGCTTGGTGATGAAATAGAACCAGCCCCAGTCGATGAGAAGGTCGAAGCGGTTGAGCTTGAGCCTCTTGTCGTAGTCATTGACGACCGCAACTTCCTTTGCGCCGGCAAAAAGCCGGCCATTGACCGAAGCGGTTGCGCCCGGAGCAACGGTCTCCGCTTCGAGCAAATAGTCGGTCTGGTAGGTCGGCAGGTTGCCGATGGCGCCGGTGGAAAAGCGGGCCTTCAGACGGGCGGAAGTGTCCGGCACCAGGACGGCCGCCCAGTATTTGTCGGTGATGCCAAGCCAGCCGTTGACGACGTCAAAGTTGACGACCTTTTTGTCCGCTATGTTCTTGTATGTGTACTCCTGCAAGCCGGACTCGCCGAGCACGCCAATCAGACCCTCATGCAGAATGTAATAGCCGAGCGTTTGCGGCGTGCCGTGGCGCGAAATCAGCGCGTAAGGATACAGCGAGATCGGGCTAGAGCTCTTATTGGTGACCTCGTCCTTGACCGTGAACAGATACTTGTCGTCGACCGCGATGGTGCGCCGAAATTCAAGCCCTTCGCCGTTGTCATAGCTCAATGTCACTGAGTGGCCGACGCCGAGCGCGCCGGAGCCGGCCTGCTTCCAGACCGTTTCGGAGTTTGGCAGCTTTACGTTTGCGCCCGTGGCCCCGGTCCAGCCGAACTCGGCATAGAACGGATCTGCGGTTCCGGACGGTGACAACAAGACGATCGGCGGCGACTTCGGATCAACGGTTTCGCGAAACTTGACGAGGGCCAGGTCGTCGATGCGCCCTCCCTTGAGGGCGATCGAACCCTGCAAGCTGCCTGTCGCGATCGGCACACGCAGCGAACCTGACAAAGCGGCCGCGCGGTCGACCGGTGCGGCGTGCGCTGGAGCGCTCGGTTGGCCGGGAACCTGGGGCGTTCCGGCGGGTGAGGGCTGCTGCGAAGGCTGGCCGGGCGCGGGCACATTTTGCTTTTGCTGCTGCGCCTGCAACTGCTCCTGCCGGGCCTTCTCTTGCGGACCCGCAAAGAAATATTGCCAGCCAATGAGAACAAGCGCCGACAGCACAATCGCGAGGATGGTGTTCTTATTGTCGTTCATCGAGATTCCAAGCCATTGCGCCTTGCGTGCACTCGCCGGAGTGCGTCTTCGAAATCCTTTGTCATTCGGTCAAACGGCATATCGAGCGCCGCGCGCCTTCCGACAAGTACATAGTCATGTCCGGCGCGAAGCCGGCTTGCGGCCGAGAGCCGCACTACTTCCCGCAAGCGACGGCGCACCCGGTTACGCTCGACGGCGTTTCCCACCTTCTTCGACGCGGTAAAGCCAAACCGGGCCGGTCCCGCGTCGGGGCGTTTGCGTGCCTGCAACACAAATGCGGCGGCCGGTACCTTGATCCCGGACGCCGCGGCCAGAAATTCCGCCCGTTGCCTCAGCCGCTCCATGCAGGCAATTCGTGCGGCGGCTTACTCCCTCAGGCAGACAGCCGCTTGCGGCCACGCCCGCGACGTGCCGAGAGGACTTTTCGCCCGCCCTTGGTTGACATGCGTGCACGGAAACCGTGACGGCGCTTGCGCACGAGCTTGCTCGGTTGATAGGTCCGCTTCACGTTTCAAGTCTCCGCCGCTCGCGCTGTTGGGAAGGAGGACCCGGTCCTCCAAACGTCTTCAAACCCCGTTCATTTCGGGGTCCGTACACGATTTCGCGCGGCTTATACGGGAGGGACCTGGACCCGTCAATGCGACTGCTGAGCATCGGGCAGTGACCTCAAAAACCCTCACAAGGCGGTGAGATTGGCCCGACTGGGTCGGGGCCTCGTGTATAAGGCGGCAATGTCCGCAGACCTGCATGCCGATAGCCAGTCAACAGGTTTCGTCCGCCGGTTGCTGCTGCCTTTGGCGGCCTTCGTCATCTTCGCGGGAGCGGCCTACTTCATGCTCGGAGAGGGCGGCATCTCGCTTGAATCACTGGTCCACAATCGCGCGAGTATCGACGCCTTTGTCGCCGAACATCGACTGCTGGCGGTGATGGGGTATATCGGCATTTATATTGTCGCAGTCGCGTTGTCCCTCCCCGGGGCAGCTTTTCTGACGATGGCCGGCGGATTTCTCTTCGGTGTGACACTTGGTGCCTCCGCCGCGGTTGTGGGCGCAACAATTGGAGCTGCCGTGATCTTCCTCATAGCGCGCACCGCGCTCGCGGCGCCTCTGTTGCGGCGCGCAGGGCCACGCGCCAGCCAACTCGCCAACGGGTTTCGAGAAGATGCCTTCAGCTATCTGCTGTTCCTGCGCCTGGTGCCCTTATTTCCATTCTTCTTGGTCAATCTCGTTCCTGCATTTGCGGGAGTGCGGCTCGGCCCATTCGTGGCGGCTACCGCGCTTGGTATAATTCCGGCAGCGCTCGTCTATGCGTTGGCGGGGACCGGATTGGACAGCGTAATTACAGCGCAGAAAAATTTGTACGACCAATGCATTGTCGCCAAAGGAACTGATTGCCGCATGGTCTTCGACGCAGCAGAGGTGCTGACTCCGCAGCTGGTGGCCGCACTTGTTGCGCTTGGTCTGCTCGCGCTGATGCCGGTGGTGGTGAAATATTGGCGCGGGCGATCACGCACCGTTACTTGATGTTGTGATTGGGGGCTTGCAGCAGATGGAAACATTAACGCCCGACATTTGCGTACTCGGCGGCGGTCCGGGCGGATTGTCGGTGGCCGCCGCCGCCGCCGCTTTCGGCGTGCCGACTGTCCTGATCGAGCGCGGCAAAATGGGCGGTGATTGTCTCAACACCGGCTGCGTTCCTTCCAAGTCTCTTCTGGCGGCGGCAAGGCGCGCCGAATTAATGCGCAATGCGGGCCTGTTTGGCCTGAATGTTCAAAGTATCGGCGTTGATTTCGCGAAGGTACACGATCATGTGCATTCGGTGATCGCAGCATTAGCGCCGGTGGATTCGGCGGAGCGCTTTACCGGTCTGGGCGTTCGCGTCATCCGCCAGCATGGGCAATTCAAGGACCGCAACACTGTCACGGCGGGCGACGCCGAAATTCGCGCGCGGCGTTTCGTGATTGCGACCGGGTCCGTGCCGGCTGTACCCCCGATCCCTGGTCTCGATGACGGGCCTTATTTCACCAATGAGAATGTTTTCGATCTCAAAGAGAGGCCGGAGCACCTCATTGTTATCGGCGCAGGTCCGGTCGGGCTGGAATTGGCGCAGGCGTTTCGCCGGCTCGGAAGCTCGGTGACCGTACTCGAGGCGGCGCAGCCTCTCGCGAATGACGACCCGGAATGCGTGGCTGTCGTGCTCGATCGCCTTGAACGCGAGGGAATTGTCATTCGCAGCGGTGTGAGAGTTACCGGCATTTCTCGCGCTGGCGGCGTCGTAACGGCCACGATCGAAACATCTGGCGTCGAACGAACCATCACGGGCAGCCATCTGCTGGTTGCGGTTGGCCGCAAGCCGCAAATCAATGAACTTGGTCTTGAGGCCGCGGGAATTCGGCATGACCACCGCGGAATCATCGTCAACGCCAGGCTGAAGACGAGCAATTGGCGGGTCTATGCGATCGGGGATTGCGCTGCGGGCTATCAGGCGTTCACGCACGCGGCCAATTATCACGCGGGCCTCGTTATTCGAAATGCGCTGTTTCGCCTGCCGGTGCGCGCGGACAGCAGTGCGATTCCGTGGGCGACCTATACCGATCCTGAGCTTGCACAGAGCGGCTTGACCGAAGCGCAGGCGCGAGCGCGACGAATGAAGATTCGTGTTGCGCGCTGGCCGTATCACGACAATGACCGCGCGCAAATCGAGCGAGATTCGCACGGTCACATTAAAGTCGTCACCACGAGGAAAGGTAAGATAGTAGGTGTCACGATAGTTGGAGCGCAGGCAGGTGAATTAATTGCACTCTGGGCGTTCGCAATCGCGCGGGGGCTCAACATC
>JBKPLN010000150.1:0-1849 GCA_046731635.1 Pseudomonadota bacterium
TTGCGCGGCATCATGTCGGCCGAGGAAATATAAACTGCCGACTTGGAATGCGGCAGCGAATGGGCCGCGCCGAAGCAGTAGATGCGGCCGTGTTCGAGAAACCGGCCAACGATCGATTTCACGCGAATGTTCTCCGACAGCCCGGGCACTCCCGGCCGCAGGCAGCAGATGCCGCGAACGACAAGATCGATGGAAACGCCCGCAGCCGACGCATCGTAAAGGGCGTCGATGATCCCCGGATCGACGAGTGCGTTCATTTTCATCCAGATCGCTGCAGGCTTGCCAGCCTTCGCATGCGCGGTCTCCTGCGCGATGTGCTCAAGAACGCGCTTGCGCAGATTGATCGGCGATATGGCCATGCGCTCGAGCTCGGCCGGCTCCGCATAACCGGTGATGTAGTTGAAGATGCGTGCCACATCGCTGCCAATCACCGCATCGGCGGTGAAAAACGACAGATCGGTATAAACGCGCGCAGTAACCGGATGATAGTTGCCGGTCCCTACATGCACGTAAGTCGCCAGTTCCCGCGCCTCACGTCGCACCACCAGCGACAGCTTTGCGTGTGTTTTTAGTTCGATGAATCCGTACACGACCTGCGCGCCCGCGCGTTCCAGGTCGCGTGCCCAGCGGATGTTGGCCTCCTCGTCAAAGCGCGCCTTGAGCTCGACGAGGGCGGTGACGGATTTGCCTGCTTCAGCCGCTTCCACGAGCTGTTTCACGATCGGCGATTCGGCCGATGTGCGGTAAAGCGTCTGCTTGATCGCAACGACATTGGGATCGCGCGCAGCCTGTTGCAGGAATTGCACCACGACATCGAATGATTCATAGGGATGGTGGACAATAAGATCTTTCTGGCGAATTGCTGCGAAGCAGTCGCCACCGTGGTCGCGTATGCGTTCGGGATAACGAGGATTGTACGGGGTAAATTCGAGATCGGGCCGATCAAGTTTCGTAAGCTGGTTGATGTCGTTGAGCGCGAGAAAACCATCGACCCTGAAGACCTCATCGTCGGCGACCGCCAGCGCGCGCTGCACGAAACTGCACAACTCCGGCGGCATTGTCGCGCTGAGCTCAAGCCGGATCACCGATCCGCGCCGGCGCTGTTTCAGCGCCGTTTCGAACAACCGCACGAGGTCCTCGGCCTCTTCTTCGATTTCCACTTCCGAGTCGCGGACGGCGCGGAACGCTCCCTGTCCTTTTGCCGTGTAGCCGGGAAAGAGACGGCTGATGAACAGTGCAGTCGTTTCTTCCAGCGTGATCAATCGAATAACGTGATCGCCGCTGCTAGGAAGCTTGATGAACCGTTCTATCTTCTGCGGCATGCGGATAAGCGCATTCATCGCCTTGCCGTCTTTGCTGCGGGCGAGCTGCAAGGCGATGGAGAAAGCCAGATTGGGTATGAACGGGAATGGATGTGCGGGATCGATCGCGAGCGGCGTCAGCAGCGGAAAGACGTGGGTGAGAAAGTGCTCTTCGAGCCAGCTGCGCTCGGCCTTCTTGAGATCGGCTGCGTCCACAAGCACGACGTTTGCGGCAGCCAGTGCCGGGCGCAGTTCCAGCCAGCGTTGCTGCTGATCGCGAGCGAGCTGGGAGACCGCCTCGCCGATGCGGGTCAGCTGCTCGGCTGGAGTAAGACCGTCGGGACTTTGAGTCAGAATGCCCTGCCGGAACTGACCTTTCAGCCCGGCCACGCGAACCATGAAAAATTCATC
Source organism: Pseudomonadota bacterium (assembly GCA_046731635.1). Classification (GTDB taxonomy): domain Bacteria; phylum Pseudomonadota; class Alphaproteobacteria; order Rhizobiales; family Xanthobacteraceae; genus Pseudolabrys. The sequence continues at coordinate 1,713 of JBKPLN010000150.1, forward strand.
AAGGTTGTTGGCTGAAATCGAAAGGAAGCGCACGCGTTCGAGCAGCGGATGGTTCTCGTTTGCCGCCTCTTCCAGAACGCGTCGATTGAAGTGAAGCCAGGACAGCTCGCGATTGATGAATCGTTCGGGGCTCGCTC
>JBKPLN010000151.1:0-2467 GCA_046731635.1 Pseudomonadota bacterium
GAAATGCGCCGCCTGCTCGATGGCAAATAATTGGCCGGCCGAATTCGTGATCAAGCCCAGCCCTTGAGTTCGCGCACGACGATGTCGCGGATCACCGCCATGCCGCCGGGCGTATCATTGAGGCAGGGAATGGCGGCGAAGTTTTCACCGCCCGCGTGCCGGAAGATCTCGGCATTCTCCATGGCGATCTCCTCGAGGGTCTCAAGGCAATCCGAGGAGAATCCGGGCGTTATGACGGCAAGTTTCTTTACCCCGCGTTCGGCAAGCGACCTCACCGTTGCATCGGTGTAAGGCTTGATCCACTCCGCGGTGCCGAAGCGCGACTGGAAGGTCATGATCAGACGTTGGTCGTCGAGCTTGAGCTTCTTGCGCAGCAATGCCGTCGTCTCGGTGCAATGCTTGAGATACGGATCGCCTTTGATCACGTAATCCTCCGGCATTCCGTGATAGGACGCGATGATCACCTCGGGCCTGAACGAAAGCTTCCCAAGCTCTGCGTTCAGGGAAGCTGCCAGAGCATCGATGTAGACGGGCTCGGCATAGTAAGGCGCGGCGATGCGAAGCGTGGGTTGCGAGCGCATGCGCTTGAGCGCGCGAAACGATTCATCGCAGACGGTAGCTGTCGTCGCCGCGGAGTACTGCGGGTAGAGGGGAACGACCAGGATGCGCTCGCAATCCTGCTCGGCAAGCGCCTCCAGACGCGACCGGATCGACGGATTGCCATATCGCATCGCCCAATCGACCCGGATTCGCTTGTCCACCTTGTCGAAAATGTCGTCGAGCTTGTCGGACTGGGAGCGCGTGATCGTCTTGAGCGGAGATTCGTTCCGCTCTTTGTTCCAGATCTTTTCGTAGTCGCGGCCCTTGCGGCCAGGTCGAACGGTCAAGACGATCAGGTTGAGGACAAGCCACCATTTCAGACGGTTCTCTTCGATCACGCGGCGATCGGAGAGAAATTCCTTCAGGTATCGGCGCATCGCCCAATAGCCGGTCGAGTCCGGCGTACCGAGGTTTACCAGGAGTACACCGATCCGGCCGCTTAGGACCGGACCTTTATCCGGCCTCATGACTGGCGCTCATCGGAGATGATCTTGCCGTCATTCGGCAGCGAGCCCGGCGCAACCAGCTTGACGATCCCCTTGAGCTTGGTGATCGACTGCAGATTGGCGGCAATTGCGCCTTCAAGAGCTGCATCCGACGTAGCGCTTTCAGCCAGCAGGGTCATGGAATCCTGTTCCGCCTCGCGACCGACGACCAGCCGGAGGCGCTTGAGCTCGGGATGGCGAGAGGCGAGTTCGGCGATCTGCTTTGGATGAACGAACATGCCCTTCACTTTCGCTGTCTGGTCGGCGCGCCCCATCCATCCTCGTAGACGGGCATTGGTGCGCCCGCATGGAGAAACGCCTGGCATGACAGCGGAAAGGTCGCCGGTACCGAGCCGGATCATCGGGTAATCCGGATTAAAGGAGGTGACGACGACCTCTCCCACCTCGCCCTCCGGCACGGGATCACCTGTACCGGGCCGAACGATTTCAACGATCACGGTCTCATTCACAATCATGCCGTCGCGCGCATCGCTTTCGTAGGCAATCACCCCGATTTCGGCGGTGGCATAGCATTGCAATACGGCAACGCCGCGGTGGCCGAGTTCCTGGCGCAGGGAAGCCGGCAGCGCGGCGCCGGAGACAAGCGCGCGCTTGATGAAGGATGCGTCTTTCCCGGTGCTTTGAGCGGTGTCGAGCAGGATCTTGAGGAAGTCCGGCGTGCCGACATATCCCTCGGGCCGGTAATGCGCGATCGCATCCACTTGCTGCTCGGTGTTGCCGACACCGCCCGGAATGACGGCGCAGCCAAGCGCGTGCGCGCCCGATTCAAGAATGAACCCGCCGGGCGTGAGGTGATAAGCAAACGAATTATGCACGATATGACCGGCTCGAAATCCGGCCGCATAGACAGCGCGGGCGGCTCCCCACCAGTCGGCGCCCTCGCCTTCAGGTTCGAAGATCGGCCCCGGTGACATCAGCAAGCGCCGGACTCTCCCCGGCGCGGTGGTGTTCAGCCCGCCAAACGGGGGATGCGCCTTCTGCAGTGTCGCAATGTCCGACTTGCGCATCACCGGTAACGTCGCCAGCGACGCACGCGACGTGACCGATTTGGGATCGATGCCCTCAAGGTGCTTGGCCCATCCGGGCGCAGTCATCGCGCGCGCGATTATTTCGCCTAGCCGCGCGAATTGTTCGCGCTCGCGCGCGACGGGATCTCGGGTTTCCAACGCGTCGTAATGTTCCGGATTGGCTTACGCCAGCCACCTCTTCCGCCGCCGGTAATGCTTGCCTTAGCGGAACGATTTGCGCCGGCCTTCTGAAATGCCGAGATAGAATTCCTTGACGTCTTCGTTTTCCGCGAGCGTCGTCGCCACTCCATCCATCACGACGCGGCCGTTTTCCAGAATATAGCCGTAACGCGC
>JBKPLN010000152.1:0-7155 GCA_046731635.1 Pseudomonadota bacterium
AGGTCTTCCGCATTACGCGCGAAGTCGCCGGCTTCGGCGAGGAGATTGCAGCGGCGCCATACTTTACGCAGTTTTGACCCCGGCGATCGGGTCACCGCCAACCGCTGTGATCGGGCCAGGCGAATTAGCCCTTGCCCATCAGACAGACGAATTTTGCTTTGTGTCGCGGATCGAGGAAGCGACGGAGATTTATTCCCGAGTGATACGGAGTTGGTGCGGGATCTAGGGAAAAAGCGGGAATCCCGCGCAACGATTGCGAAATCTGAGGTTCTTACTTGCTGGGTCCCCGCTTGCGCGGGGACGAACGGAAGATCGCAAGTTTACTCCGCTGCGATCCGAACTTCCGGTGCCGCCGCTTTGATATCCGGCGTGACGTGCTGCTCGAACTTGGCGAAGTTCTTCTGGAACATGTTGACCAGGTCTCGCGCCGTCCGGTCGAACTCGGCCTTGTCCTTCCAGGTCTTGAACGGATTGAGCAGATGCGGCTCGACGCCCGGCACGGAGGTGGGCACCGAGAAGCCGAAATACGGATCGGTGCGGAAATCGGCATTCTTGAGTGAACCATTGAGCGCCGCGGTAACCAGCGCGCGCGTTGGCTTGATCGGCATGCGGCGGCCAACCCCGTATTTGCCCCCGGTCCAGCCGGAATTCACCAGCCACACATCGACCTTGTGTCTGTTGATGTAGTCCCGCAGCAGATTTGCATAGACCGAAGGGTGTCGCGGCAGGAATGGCGCACCGAAGCAGGTCGAGAATTCGGGCTGCACGCCTACGAGCCCTTTCTCCGTTCCGGCAACTTTCGCCGTGTAGCCGGAAAGGAAGTGATACATCGCCTGGGTTGGCGTCAGCTTCGCGATCGGCGGCATCACGCCGAACGCGTCGGCGGTGAGCATGATGATGTTTTTCGGGTGGCCCGCACGGCCAGTGCGGGATGCATTGGGGATGAAGTCGAGCGGATAGGCCGAGCGGGTGTTCTCGGTCCTGGAGCCGTCATCATAGTCGGGTACGCGCGTGACAGGATCGAACACCACATTTTCCAGCACCGCACCGAAGCGGTTGGTGGCGTCCCAGATCATCGGCTCGGCTTCCTTTGAGAGCTTGATGGTCTTGGCGTAGCAACCGCCTTCGAAATTGAAGATGCCGTCCGGCCCCCAGCCGGTCTCATCGTCGCCAATCAGAATACGGTCGGGGTCGGCCGAAAGCGTGGTCTTGCCGGTCCCGGAGAGACCGAAAAACAGCGCGCTCTCGCCCTCGTGACTGACGTTGGCCGAGCAATGCATCGGCACGACGTCTTGCGCGGGCAAATAGAAATTGAGCGTCGTGAACACTGACTTCTTCATCTCGCCGGCGTAGGACGAGCCGCAGATCAGCACGATCTTGCGGGTGAAATCGATGGCCACCATCGTGTCCGAGCCTTCGCGTCCACCGTGCCGCTTGGCGTCGGGCTTGAAAGACGGAAAATCGAGGACCGTGAGATCCGGAACAAAGACAGTCAGTTCGGCCCGCTCGGGACGGATCAGCAATTGCCGGATGAACAGCGAGTGCCAGGCGAGCTCGGTGAAGATGCGCGTCTTGATCCGGTATTTCGGATCGGCGCCGCCATAGAGATCCTGCGCGAAAAGCTTTTTGCCTTCGGCATGCTTGATGAAGTCGGCAAGCAAGTTGTCGAAGTTTTCCTTCGACATTTTGCGATTGCCATCCCACCAGACCGAATCGCGCGTGAGATCGTCAACGACGGTATGCTTGTCCTTGGGACTACGGCCGGTGTGGTGGCCGGTCTCGGCGCAAAGCGCGCCCCCCGCGACCAGCGACGCCTCGCCGGCCGAAATGGCGTATTCGTAGAGCAACGGCTCGGTCAGATTCCAGCGGACCTCGGCCAGATTTTTGAAACCGAATTTGTCGGCACCGTAGGCGCCGTTCCGCACACCCTGCTCTTGCACGCGATTCCTCCCAACAGGCCGCTTATGCAGAAACCCTTCGCGGGGGCATTTGGATCCCCGCCGCGGCTTACAACGGTAAGTATAACTCCTTGCCCAAAGGCGCGCGACAATAGTCACGCGTCCCATGAATGCCAAGTCAAAACGTCATGCATTATCCGCAGGCCACATTGCGCTGCATCAATATTGTCGGCTGATCAACACTCGGCTGCCCCAGAACCGGGCTACTCGACCAAACCCTTGCCCGCGAGCCAGTTCTGAATGAGGTCGGCAATCTGCGCATTGTTCTTGTCCATCATCAGCATGTGAGAATTTCCCTTGATGCCGACGTCGGGCAGGTTAACAACGTCAACGTTCCCCCCGCCGCGCGCATGGCGTCCGCATAATTGAGGCCAATCTGCCGCATCTTCGGCCATCGGCTGTCGAGCGGTATATAGTCGCCGTATACCACGAGGGTTGGAATGTCTTTCAGCTTGCCGGCCTGCGCATTGTCACCGGCGACAGCCGGTTCAACGGCCACAATAGCCTTTATCTTGTCAGGCCGTGATTGCGCCACCGGAAAGGCGAAGCCGCCGGCCTGGCTGTGAAACAACAGAACGCAGGGACACACCTTGTCTACCAGCGCGGTATAGGCGGCGATGATCGCACTATCGGTGGTGGTCCAGCGTGGCACGATTTGCTTGGTGAAATTGTCGTACCCTTCAACTGGAAACTGGCTGCCGGCGTTTATTTTCATCTGCGCCGGGTCGGCGCTCCACGAGCCGGGGCCCTGCCCGATGCGGAAGCGCTCGAAGGGATTTGCCTTGGTCAGGAAATTCGGCTCGCCGGTCCACACGTCAGGCGGTGCAAAGCCGGAACGTCCGCGTTCGACGGCATCGGAGTTGTAGACGTCCCAGCCTTTGCGGATGAAGGCATTGAGCCAGCCTTCCCGGCCGTCAGGGGTGCTTTCATAGGTGACGCCGGTAAGTCCGCCGCCGTGCCACATCAACAGCGGATATTTTCCCTTGCGGTCCTGCGGCAGGAAATACTGCACATACATCTGCTCGACCTGGTACAGACCGTTCGGATCGATCTTGGCCGGCACCCCGCCGGCGCCGAACACGATCTCTTTCAGGGGCTTTCCGGATATCTCCACGACCCGTCCACCGACGTGGAAAGACCCCATGTCGCGCAAGATGATTGGCTCTCCGGCCAATGACGGACTGAACGCAGCGACCGTGCCCGCACAAATTAGAATCGTGAAAAACTTTCCGCGCATTGTTTCGCTCCCGGCGAGGATTGAACGACAGTCTGACTCATTCGCGCAAGCTTCGCGAGAATGCGGAGCGGACGTGGGCCAGTGCCCGCTCAAGTCGCCCGGGCCTGTTCGGCCAGTTGTTTCAGAATGGCACGCAGCTGGCCCGGCGTAGTGACCCGCCGTGGAAACGGCAACCGCAATGCCGTGCGGCCTTGCTGCAGCTCAAGACCTTCAGGATCGATGCCGACGCAGCGCCAGTCTCCATCTGAGCCGCCGAGCAAATTTGTCGCATACAATCGGCAGGCATCCGCATGATCTGCGTTCATGTGCGCGATAGCGTCCGTTTCAGATTCCACGAGCGCTTTGGCGTCCAAGATGTCGGCAAGCAGATCTTGCGGTCCGATATCCACGATGCGTCCAAAACCCGCGACCAAATGCGCGCGCGAAATTTCCATCCGATAAAATGCGAAGTCGCCAAAGTTTGCGAACATCTCGGCTTCGGGATGACGACGCAGGTAGGGTTGCGCGGCCGAGGGATCCGTCTTCGCACATTTCCCCATCAGCATCACGCGTGCGCCTTCGAGCGGATCACCCTCCTTTCGCTCATCGAGCATCAGCGAAACGCGTGGGTCGGCCATCATATTCTTTGTGTGCAGCGCAAGGCTCGACAGCAGAAAAAGCGGCGCGCCGTCGACCGAGGTCGCGACGTTCAACAGTGAGCAATATGGATCGCCAGAGCCGGGGAACAACGTCGCAAGCGCTCCGGAGCGTGCTTCGCGCAGGAGCTTCTTGGCGGCGAGACGAGGATCGAAGGCGCTGTCGGGCTTCATTGAGCAGTGCTCGCGGTAACGTTCCGGCCCCCACCAAAATTTTACGTGCTTGGGGTTGAAATCGCTACCGAATCACATAGTTGTTGCAAAGAGGCCACATTTCAGACCCGGTTTATAGGGTTCAAAATGCGCGGGACGTGACGGAAGAGGGCTCATGCCGACAATCGCTCTCGTCGACGACGACCGCAATATTCTGACTTCTGTTTCGATGGCGCTCGAAGCCGAGGGCTATCGCATCATGACATACACCGACGGCGCCTCGGCGCTGGACGGTTTCAAGACGTCGCCGCCCGATCTCGCGATTCTCGATATCAAGATGCCGCGCATGGACGGCATGGAGACGTTGAGACGTCTGCGGCAGAAAACCGACGTTCCCGTCATCTTCCTCACGTCCAAGGACGAGGAGATCGACGAGTTGTTCGGCCTCAAGATGGGCGCCGACGATTTCATCCGCAAACCGTTCTCGCAGCGGCTCCTTGTCGAGCGCGTGAAAGCTGTGCTGCGCCGGTCGAGTCCGAAAGACGGCACTCCTCCGAAGGAAGTCGATTCGGCAAAGGTGCTGGAGCGCGGCCAACTGCGCATGGACCCCGAGCGACATACCTGCACGTGGAAGGGCGAGCCCGTCACTCTCACGGTCACCGAATTTCTCATCCTGCAGGCACTCGCGACTCGTCCAGGCGTGGTCAAGAGCCGCAACGCGCTGATGGACGCCGCATATGATGACCAGGTTTATGTCGACGACCGCACGATCGACAGCCACATCAAGCGGCTGCGCAAGAAATTCAAGGTCGTTGACGACGATTTCGAGATGATTGAGACGCTTTATGGCGTCGGTTATCGTTTTAAAGAATGACATATTGGTAATGTCGCGGCCGGCATGACGGCCTGACGGATGTCCCGGCTTGCGGTAAAATGCTCTCGGGTCAGATTTGCGCATTGGTCCGAAAAAGCGGATATCGGCTTTCGGAAGGGTCATGCGTTGGCAATAAGGGCCCACGGTCAACCCGGCTGGATTGAACGACGTGCTCGATCGAACCTCGGAAATCGTTTCGCAGAACGCTGAGGCCGACCAGGCTGGCGCGGAAGGGTCTCGTCCGGAATCGAGACTAGGCGGGCCTGTGCGCCGCATGCTGCGTTCGGCCTGGCACTTCTTTGTGTCGCAAAGCCTCTCGAGCCTTACCCGACGAATCGTTTTTCTCAATCTTGCGGGCCTGGTCGCGCTGGTCACCGGCGTGCTCTACCTGTCGCAATTCCGCGCCGGCTTGATTGACGCGCGCGTGCAGAGCCTGCTCACGCAGAGCGAAATTATTGCCGGCGCAATCGCCGCGTCGGCTACGGTCGAGACCGACTCCATCACGATCGACCCGGAACGCCTTCTCGAATTGCAGGCCGGCGAGAGTTACGGGCCGGCTGATGAATCCCTTTCCGGCATCGAATTCCCGATCAATCCGGAGCGCGTCGCGCCGGTGTTACGACGGCTCGTGTCACCGACCAAGACCCGTGCGCGCATTTACGATCGCGACGGTGTCCTCATTCTCGACAGCCGAAATCTCTACGGCCGTGGCGACGTGTTGCGTTTCGACCTGCCGCCGCCGAGCGCCGACAAGCCAGGTCTGATGGAGCGCGCGTTCATTGCGCTGCGCCGCTGGTTCGGGCGCGGCGACCTTCCTCTCTACAATGAACTCGGTCCGGAGAACGGAAAGGGCTATCAGGAAGTCGCGCAGGCGCTTAACGGCGCACACGCCAGCATGGTGAGGGTCAACGATCGCGGAGAGGTGATCGTTTCCGTCGCAGTGCCGGTGCAGCGCTTTCGCGCCGTACGTGGCGCACTGATGTTGTCGACGCAAGGCGCCGATATCGACGACATGGTCGAAGCCGAGCGACTGGCAATCGTGAAAGTATTCTTGGTGGCGGCCGGCGTCATGGTCGTTCTTTCCATGCTGCTCGCGGGCACCATCGCGGGTCCGGTACGGCGGCTTGCCGACGGTGCCGAAAGGGTCCGTCGCCGCATCCGCAGTCGCGTCGAGATTCCCGATTTTACCGGCCGGCGGGACGAGATAGGAGAACTGTCAGGCGCACTGCGCGACATGACGAATGCTCTCTATAGTCGCATAGAGGCAATCGAAAGCTTCGCTGCCGACGTGGCACATGAACTGCGCAATCCCCTCACCTCGCTGCGCTCAGCCGTGGAAACGCTGCCACTGGCGAAAACCGACCAAAGCCGCCAGCGTCTGCTCGCCGTCATCGGGCATGACGTCAAGCGGCTCGATCGGCTGATTTCGGATATCTCCGACGCCAGCCGGCTTGATGCGGAACTGCAGCGACAGGAAGCGGCTCCGGTCGATTTCGCCAAGTTGCTCGATGCGCTTGTCAAAGCCGCGAATGAAATCCGCACCGATGACGTCAATGTGACGCTGAGTTTCGAAGGCAGCCCGCTGCAGAATTTCAAAGTTCCGGGCCATGACTCGAGGCTTGGCCAGGTCATCAGCAACCTGGTCGACAATGCACGCTCGTTCTCGCCGACCGGCGCCACCGTGCGCATCACCTGCCGGCGGTGGAGAGATCGAGTCGAAGTTCTGGTGGATGACGATGGCCCCGGCGTGCGGCCGGAAGCCCTGGAGAAGATTTTCGAACGGTTCTACACCGACCGCCCGGAACAGGGCTTCGGACAGAACTCCGGTCTGGGCCTATCGATCTCGAAGCAGATTATCGAAGCTCATGGCGGCACCATCTGGGTGGAAAATCGCACCAGCGTTGCAGGTGGCTATGACGGGCCGCGCATCCTCGGCGCGCGCTTCATTGTCCGATTGCCAGCCACTTGATGGACCGGCCCAACTCTACCATCCACGCCACGGCGGTTCTCACTGGCGCAAAGGCCACGCTGATCCGTGGACCTGCTGGTTCCGGCAAATCGGAACTTGCATGGAGCCTCGTCACGGCCGCCGCGCGAGGTCTTTTGCCGTTGGCGAGACTGGTCGCCGACGACCGCGCGTTTGTGGAAGCGCGGTCGGGCCGTCTGCTGGTCCGCCCTGCGCCCGAACTGGCCGGACGGATCGAAATCCGCGGCCTTGGCATCCGCCGCATCGCGTTCGAGCCGATTGCGGTCGTGGGACTGGTCGTGGATCTCGATGCCAAGGATGCAGGCCGGCTG
>JBKPLN010000153.1:0-2095 GCA_046731635.1 Pseudomonadota bacterium
GGTGTAAGGCGTGGAAAAGTTCGTCCAACTCACCGCCAGGGCCTGCCCGTTGCTGCTGGCCAACCTCAACACCGACCAGATTCTGCCGGCGCGATATCTCAAGTGGCCGCGCTCAAAAGGTCTGGGGGCGGTGCTTTTCCAGGATCTGCGCGTCGACAATGAGGGCAAGGAACGAAAGGACTTCCCGCTCAATCAGCCTCATTGGCAAGGCGCCAGTATTTTGCTCGCGGGCCGCAATTTTGGCGGCGGCTCCTCGCGTGAAGCCGCCGTTTACGCATTGTATGACCATGGATTTCGTTGCGTCATCGCACCATCCTTCGGCGACATCTTCGCCCAGAACGCGGTCAAGAACGGTTTGCTGACGGCGACCGTTTCCGAGGCTGATGTCGTAGACATGGCGGCAACGATTTCCGCAAATCCGCAGCTGCCGATCACCATCGATCTCGAGAGGAAAACCATTGTTTGCGGCAACAGGATCCATGTTTTTGAAATTGATCCGGTTAGCCGCAACCAGCTTCTGAATGGGTGGGACGATGTCGATCTCACCGAAAGCTATAATGACCGAATAGCTGAATTTTCAGCTGAATATCGCGCTCGCCGACCGTGGGTCGTCCCGGCCAAGTCTTGATCGTGTGGCTCCGCAAGGCATGGAAGGCCGGCTCATCCGAGCAGCTGCCCGGCAGCCGCCCTCCCCGCCAGGTCGCCGAGAACCGTTGCAGTGAGCAAACCATTCCCTGACAGGTAACCCCCTGCAATCGAGCCCGATACGCCTGCTGCCGCACCACCGGCCGCGAACAGATTGGGAAAAACCGTTCCGTCTTTGCGTTTGACGCGGCCGCATGCATCGACTGCAAGTCCGCCTTGGGTATGAAACAAAGCTCCGGTTACTTTGACGGCGTGGTACGGCGGCTTGCAAGACTGTTCGGCCCGAAATTGGCGCCCATAACGATCTCGGCCGCCGATCAATTTTAATTTTTCCACTTCGTGCCATTCTTCGACAAGGTTCGCGATGGGTACATGGATCGTCTGTGCCATGTCTTCGACCGTTCGAACCCAAGAACTGCGCCGGCGGCTTGCGCTTCGCGGAAATCCTCGAACTGTCTTGCCACTTCCGCTATTCGTGCATCGAATACATCCCACACGAATCCGCCCGGCTGTCTCAGGACCTCGGCGGCCTGCTCAGAGTAGCCACTGGTTTCGTCACAGAAGCGGCGGCCGTCGCGATTCACCTGGATGCCTCCTTCCATGATAACGGCCCAGGTGATCAGGATGTTATGCGGCGTCGCCAATGAGCCATGACCTTGATAGGCGCCGAGATGAGCCAGCTGCGCGCCGAGCGCGCTGCCCCACATGACAGCATGGCCGCGATTTCCGGGATGCCCGAAGTAGAGTGCACTCCGCATTTCGGAGATGTAGCGACGAACGAGATCGGGATTGCCTCCAAATCCGCTGCAGGCGAGGATCAACGCATCGCACCCGACCCGCTCGCGCGTGCCGTCAGGACGGGCGATCTCGATTCCGAGAATGCGGTCATCCGGACTGACGATCAGCAGTTCTGCCGCGCTGTGCGTAAGAATGACGATGTCGTTCTGTTCGGTCGCATTGCGCAGGCGGTCGATCAGTTCGCGGCCAGTGCGGCTCGGCAGGCCATGCATGCGCATGGCGGAATGCCCCGGATAGTTGAAGTTGTCGACCACCTCAAAAGGCAGGCCATGACGTTCCGCAAGCCATTCGACCAGCGGCGCTGCGCCAGCGGCGACAGCATTCACGACCGCGGGATCAGCCTCGCCGTTCGCCTTGCGCGCGATATCGGCGGCAAACATTTGCGAATTGTCGGTAATGCCTTTGGCGCGCTGGAATTTGGTGCCGGCAGCCGGAATGAGTCCTGCCGACAGCGCTGTTGAGCCGGCGGGACTTGCATCGCGCTCCAGCACCACGACGTCGCCGCCTGCTTCTTTCGCCGCCAAAGCCGCACACAGTCCCGCGGCACCGGCACCGATGATCAGCAGCGGCACCTTTGTGGCAAAGTCCTCGCCCTTTGAGAAAGCGACATTATTCATGAACCGCTGAATATAGTTATGGGCGGCGCGAACCG
>JBKPLN010000154.1:0-2579 GCA_046731635.1 Pseudomonadota bacterium
CGATAAGGTCTATACGCGCACCGGCGGCGACGGCACAACTGGGCTTGGCACCGGAATCCAGCGAGATCGACCGCAGAAGTGCCAAAGCCACGAGGGATGTGCGCAGAGTTATCTTACGCGGAGTGATCAAATGCTTTGGCAAGTGCGGCAGCTGCCAAAACTAGCCAGGCTAGAATCAAGATAATCCCTCCCGTCGGCGCGGCCATCGGAAAAAGTCGTTGCCCTACAAAAGCTCGCAATGCGACATCGGCTGAAAAAAGGATCGTGCCCAACGCCCACGCTGCAAGAGCTATCAAGGCAAGCTGCCGAGATAGCATGCTTTGGAGCAAAAGAGCTGTGCCTCCAAGAATTGCCACCGCGTGAAACAACAGGATGTTGGCGGCGCTGTCGAGCCCAGCGCTAGGAGCCGCGTGTGCACCAGCCGCCGCGAGAGCAATACCGGCTGCGCCGAAGACGCCAGCAATTATGAGAAATAACGACAACATTTCCATCCGAATTAAAGCCACCTACGCCCGAGCGAGCATCGTTGTATGCCACTTCGTGCCTCGCATTGCCATAGGAGGTCATTAATGCGGGCTGCAGGGCGCTGCGCATTTCTCATTCCAATATGCTGACTTCGCCTGGACGAGTCGCGAGCGCCGGCCATTGGTGTCCCTCAGCCGTAATGCATTACGCTTTTATCCGAAGCGCAAGCTTCTCTGTGACTGCGCCCATATGCGGCGGATCGGTCAGTCGCTCATCGCTCGTGACACCGGCTAAGCGGCCGTCCTGCGGTCGCGTCAACGCCGGCGAGCCCGATCGATCTCTCCACCGAAGGCGGGTTACTCGAATCTGGCACGATTTTTGGTCGTCACTTTTGATCGCTGTCGCGGCGCGGCGGATAGCCAAAAAGGGGCAGGATGCTCCGGACCGTGACAGGCCGCAACTAAGATTCACTCTGCCGCGAGCGCGCGCTGCTTGAACGGTAATCCCAACCGTTGCCAGACGTCGACCAAGGCTTCGGCCAGCGTGTCGATCAAGCAGTCGTCGTGATAGGGACTCGGCGTGACGCGCAGCCGTTCTTTGCCTTTCGGCACCGTCGGATAGTTGATCGGCTGGATGTAGATGCCGTGCTCGCCAAGCAGAAGATCGCTGGCTTGCTTGCAGCGCTCGGGATCGCCGACGAGGACCGGTACGATATGCGTCGGGCTCGTCATCACCGGCAACGCGGCGGCGGTCAGCACCGCCTTGGTGCGTGCCGCACGCTCCTGATGGCGTTCGCGCTCCCAATTCGAAGCTTTCAGGTGCCGGATCGCCGCAGTCGCCGCGGCGCAGACCGACGGCGGCAGCGCGGTCGTAAAAATAAATCCCGGCGCATAGGAGCGCACCGCGTCGACCAGTGCGCTTGAGCCGGCAATATAGCCGCCGATACAACCAAACGCCTTGGCGAGAGTGCCTTCGACCACGTCGATTCGGTCCATGACGCCGTCGCGCTCGGCAATGCCGGCGCCGCGCGCACCGTACATGCCGACCGCATGCACCTCATCGACATAGGTCATCGCGCCATAGCGCGCGGCGAGATCGCAAATCTGCGCCAGCGGCGCCACGTCGCCGTCCATGGAATAGAGGCTTTCGAAGACGATGAGTTTGGGTCGGAGCGGATCGGCAACGGCCAACAGCTGCTCCAGATGCGCGATGTCGTTGTGGCGGAAGATTTGCTTCTCGCAATGCGCCTGGCGGACCCCTTCAATCATCGAATTGTGATTGAGCGCGTCGGAGAGGATCAGGCAGTTCGGCATCAAGCGCGCCAGCGTCGATATGCCGGTTTCATTTGAAATATAGCCCGAGGTGAAGACCAGCGCAGCGTTCTTGCGGTGCAGGTCAGCGAGCTCGCTCTCGAGCTCCACCAGCGGATGGTTGTTGCCGGCGATATTGCGCGTGCCGCCGGCGCCGGTACCCATTCTGGTCGCGGTCTCGACCATGGCGCCGACGACTTTCGGATGCTGGCCCATGCCGAGATAGTCGTTGGAGCACCAGATGACGACGGTTTTCGGTCCCTGCGGCGAATGCCACACTGCATGCGGAAAGCGCCCGGCGATGCGCTCCAGATCAGCGAATACCCGGTAGCGCCGTTCGGCATGGAGCCGCGTCAGCGCTCCGGTGAAATAGCCGTGGTAATCAATGGCCGAGCGATTATCGGGGTAGTGCATTGGCAATCGGTGTCCGGCTGTCGGCCGGCCTGAATATTGGAGCTATCTTGGAAGAGTTCTAGAAGCGATCCAGGGTGTTTGTCGAGGCCAATATCGGCGCACTTGGCGGCTTGCGCTCCATAAGAATCCCCAATTCGATCGGGGCGGAACATGCTCAAGAAACGCAGAAGTAAAGCGGCTGCCTAAGGAGAGAACACCTATGCGATACCGTACAAACAATGGGTTGCTGATCGAGGCCGAAACATCGCTCGATGTAGTCCGCCGCCTGCGTGATGCGAGTTGGGGTGAACAAAACCTCAGCGATCAGGCATTCATGGAGGCGGTTGCGGATCGCATGTACCAGCAAGGCATTCACGTTTCAACGGTGAGCCCCGACATTTTCGTTGCTGG
>JBKPLN010000155.1:0-8135 GCA_046731635.1 Pseudomonadota bacterium
GATCGGGATGCCAAACCCGACCATCACTAGCCCCGCAAAAAGGGCAAAGATCCCGATACCATACAATAAAGCCGGCATGCTTTTATCCTTCCTCAATCAGCGACTATTTCTGCAATCGACAAGCTAAAACCTTCTGGCAACGTCAAATTCTCGCCTGTTCGATCCTTGGCGGCAACAACTAAAGTTAGGACTAGAACGCACTCAGCTAAAGGAAACTTGCGACGTGGCCGCAGTGGGGGCGGCCGACAATCCGGATTCCGCCGCCAGTAATCGGTCAGCCGTTGCCCCAGACCGCGCCACCGCCTAATTAGAGGAACTCATTCGGGATAGCCGGGTTTCATCCAACTGTCGGCCTATTTCCCATTTATCGTTTGTGGATCAAGGAGGACATGATGTCGTTCACCCTGCCTGACCTGCCTTATGCCCATGACGCGCTCGCACCCTATATGTCTCGCGAGACGCTTGAGTATCACCATGACAAGCACCACAAGGCATATGTCGATAACGGCAACAAACTTCTGGAAGGCAGCGGGCTGGAAGGGAAATCTCTTGAAGAAGTGGTGAAGGGATCGTTTGGCAAAAATGCCGGCCTCTTCAACAATGCCGGTCAACACTACAACCACACTCACTTCTGGAAGTGGATGAAGCCGAATGGCGGCGGTGACAAGATTCCGGGCAAGCTCAAGTCGAAAATCGACAGCGATCTCGGCGGCCTCGCCAAGATGAAGGAAGACTTCACGCAGGCGGGCGTGACTCAGTTCGGCTCCGGGTGGGCCTGGCTCGCCCTGAAAGACGGCAAGTTGATCATCAGCAAAACACCGAACGGTGAAAATCCCCTCGTGCACGGAGCAATGCCAATTCTTGGGTGCGACGTTTGGGAGCACTCCTACTATATTGATTACCGCAATCGGCGACCCGATTATCTCAAGGCATTTCTCGACCATCTGGTGAACTGGGAGCATGTCGAAGAAATGCTGGTCGCCGCGAGCAAGTAGACATCTCCACGACTTCCACCTTACCGGTTCGCCTTTCGGGCGATTGGTCGGCAGCAGCAACTGCCGACCGCCTTGCGATTGTTGCCCTCGGTATCGTCACGGCAATTGGATTGGCAACTTTCCGCGACTACGGGCTTGGTTGGGACGACTACACCCACTCGCAATATGGCGAGCTGCTGCTCGAACTGTATGGATCGGGATTTGGCGATCAACGCGCCCTGTCATTTGTCAATCTCTACAAATATGGCGGCGGCTTCGACATGGCAGCTGCACTGGTCGCCAAGATTCTGCCGTTCGGTTTATTTGAAAGCCGCCGTCTGCTCGGTGCTGCCGTCGGAATTATTGGGCTCATTGCAACATGGCGCATTGGCCGTCGCCTTGGAGGGCCGACTGCCGGATTGATCGGGCTACTCCTGCTCGCCACTTGTCCGATTTACTACGGGCACATGTTCATGAATGCCAAGGACGCACCATTTGCAGCCGCTATGGCAGTCCTGCTGCTCGGCATGGTCCGCGCATTCGAGGAATATCCGCAGCCGGATTCGCGCACCGTGGCGCTGACGGGGATTGGGGTGGGGCTTGCTTTCGGGTCACGTATCCTGGCCGGCATCGCCGCGGCCTATGCGCTTGCTGCTCTAATGCTTATTCTCATAGTTGAAATCCGAAAGGTCGGTATTCAGCGCTGTTTGACACGACTCGGAGAATTCATAGGGCGACTCCTGCCCGGGCTCGTGCTCGGCTATCTGATCATGGGACTGCTATGGCCGTGGTCGATTCTGGCGCCGCTCAATCCCATTCGGGCGGCAGAATATTTCGACACATTTTTCGAAAAGCCCTGGCGAGAGCTTTTTGCCGGGAAAGTGATCTCGGTCACCGCGATGCCTGTCAGCTACCTTCCGCAGCTGTTTGTGCTCAAGCTGCCCGAAATCATGCTGGCGTTCGGTTTGGCCGGCACCATGGGCGCCCTTGTCGCCGCTGGACGACCTGATCTGCCATCAAATCGACGCGCCACTTTCTTGGTGGTGGCGCTCGCAGCCATTTTGCCGGTGATCGTGGCAATCGTGGCGCACCCGGCTTTCTACAACGGCCTGCGCCATTTCATCTTTGTCGTGCCGCCGTTCGCGGTTCTTGGGGGGCTCGCAGGTGGATGGCTCTTCGAGCGAGCGCGCGTTCTCGGCAGGTCGGCGACAACCGTGCTCGTCGCCGTCTTCATTGGCTGCTTGGCATTGCCGGTGAGCGACATGATACGGCTGCATCCCTACCAATACACGGCATTCAACTGGGTTTCCGGCGGCGTTCGCATGGCGCAGCACAATTACATGCTGGATTACTGGGGTCTTGCATTCAAGCAAGCGGGGGAAGCCTTGCAAGCAAAACTCAATGACATGCAATTGAAACCTCCCGCCGGACGTCGCTGGACGGTGGAGATTTGCGGGCCGCAGCGGCCCGCGGAGGTGGCTCTTGGCCCCGACTTCGAGACCACTTGGGACCGCAAGCGCGCCGACTTCGCGATGATGCTCGGCACATTCTATTGCCGGGATTTGACGGCGCCTGTGCTGGTCGAGATCAACCGTGAGGGCGTCGACTATGCGCGCGTATACGATATACGCGGGCGACCGGTACCCAATTTGCTCACCGAGCCGCCACCCTAGCCGTCACCAATTCGACTCGTTAGCACCTCTGCTGCGATGCGATGTGCTTCGTTCGCTGCGGGGATCCCGCAATACAGCGCCAATAACAGCAGGACCTCCTGGATCTGCTCAGCCGTGCATCCATTTTTCACGGCACCCTTCAGATGCACGCGCAGTTCGTTCTGGTGCCCGGTGGCCGCCATCATTGCCACCATCGCGAGGGATTTCATTGCAGGTGGCAACGCCGATCTTTGCCATACGTCACCATAAGCATAGGCGTTGATGATGTGTTGCAGCGGCTTGCCGAAATCACCAAAAGCGTTCATTCGCTTTTCCACCGCATCACGACCGAACATATCGACACGCAATTTCAGCCCACGTTCGTAAAGCTCCTTATCGTCCATGTCTCTCCTCCAACTTTACGGTCCCGATTGCCGTTGAAGCATCAGCTTGTTTAGTATGCGCCGTCTATGATGTCCTGCCGCGCCCAGTCACTATTCTGCCCATGATAAATGCCGCCGTAATCGGCCTTGGCCGATGGGGAAAAAACATCGTCGAGGCGGTGCAAGGCAAAAGCAAGCGCCTACGCTTCATTCGTGGAGTCACCAAAGAGCCCGAGTTGGTGCGCGAATTCGCGGCCGCCAAGGGCTTCGAATTGTCCACTGAATTCGAAGAAGCCGTC
This sequence comes from Pseudomonadota bacterium, assembly GCA_046731635.1. Taxonomy (GTDB): domain Bacteria; phylum Pseudomonadota; class Alphaproteobacteria; order Rhizobiales; family Xanthobacteraceae; genus Pseudolabrys. The sequence goes on from JBKPLN010000155.1 coordinate 3,309, forward strand.
TCCGACCCGCGCGTGCAGGCGATTTTTCTGGCAACGCCGCATTCCCTGCACGTTCCGCAAATATCCGCGGTAGCGGCGGCGGGCAAACCGGTATGGTGCGAGAAACCATTGGCGCTCCGCCGAGCGGAGGCCGAAAGTGCTATCGCCGCCTGCGCCAAGGCCGGCGTCCCCTTTGCCCTCGGCAACAACAAACGTTGCTTTCCATGCATGCGCGAGCTCAAACGTACTGTCGCAGACGGCCTCCTTGGCGACATCCTCCATGTCGAGGGTAATTTCAGCAACGAGCATTCAACCCGCGTAAAGGGCGGCTGGCGTGACGATCCACGCGAGTCTCCGGGCGGCGGCATGACCGGCGCTGGTTTGCATGTGCTCGACGCATTCGTGAACCTTGCCGGTCCCATCGTTAAAGTCGACGCGCGGGTTTACGCGCAGAAGCCGCCGCCGGATCCACGTGACGCTGCAGCGGCCCTGGTGCAATTCCGGAGTGGCGCCACCGGGGTGCTTGGGACAGTCCGGGCCGCACCGATGTTCTGGCGGATCCACGTATTCGGAACCAGAGGCTCTGCCGAGGCCCGCGACGAAACCTCCCTCACCCTTTCATTGATTGGCGGCAGCCCGGAGACAAAAACCTATCCGGCCGCCGATTCGCTCGGTCTGCTCCTTGAGGCTTTTGCCGAGACGATCGAGACCGGAAAACCTTTCCCGGTTTCGACCTCCGAGATGATAGACGTTGTCAGCGCCTTCGAGGCGATGATCCGCTCAATCGGCGAAGCGAGACCTGTCGCCGTCGCCTAGCTATTGCTTATCGATGCCGGCCGCCTCGCGAACGGCATCCCATCGTTTGTATTCGCCCGCCATGAAATCCCCGAATGCCTGCGGGGTGGAGCTCTTCACGACAACACCAGCCGCCACCAGACGGGTGCGCACGGAATCATCGCCAAGGCTTTCATTCAGCGCCTGGTTGAGCCTGGCGACGACGGATGCAGGGGTACCCTGGGGCGCAAACACGCCATACCAGGTGGTTACGTCGTAACCCGGAAGTACGCCGGATTCGATCGCTGGCGGCACGTCGGGAACTGCGGGAAAGCGCTCCTTACCGGTTACAGCGAGCGCCTTGAGCTGTCCGGACTGCACATGCCCTATCACGGCTGACACTGTGTCGAATAATACATCGGCATGTTTGCCAAGCGTGGCATTTATTGCTTCAGGTGACGTCTTGAAAGGAACATGCAACAGATTGACTTTGGCGGTCTGCTTGAACATTTCTCCGGCGAAATGCTGGGTGGCGGCAAAGCCAGGACTTGCGAACACGATCTTGCCTGGATCGGCCTTCGCCGCCGTGACGAGCTCCTTCACGTTGTTCGCCGGAAAATCAGGCCGGGTGACAATCAGCAGGCTTGCAGTGGCGATCTGACCCACCGGAGCAAAGGCGGTCAACGTGTCATAACGCATATTCTTTCTGGTAACGGCCGCAATGATCTGGCCCGCGGTCATTATGCCGAGCGTATAGCCGTCGGGATCCGCATTCGCGACCGCCTCATTGCCAATGATGCCGCCGGCACCGGGCTTGTTTTCAACTATAACTGGCTTGCCGAGCCTGCTTTGCATTGAATCTGCAAGAATGCGGCCGATAATGTCGGCACCTCCGCCGGGCCCGAAAGATACGATGATGCGGATCGGCTTCTGCGGCCAATCCTCAGCGACGGCTTGGCTGGCAAGAGTCAGTATCAGCGCTGATGCTGCCGCCAATAACGTTTTTATCATCTTCCTGCTCCCCCGTTTCCATCCGGTGTGCCGCTTCGGCGGCGCACTTCCTTGATTATGGCGCTGTTGTCGAGGTCCGCTTCGCCGGCGCGCACGCAGGCTTGAAGAATATCCGCATGCAGCTCAAGCATTGAAAGCTTTTGCCCGGCCGCGGCGGCCTGATCGAGCATCAAATGAACATCCTTGAGGGTCTGCCTGACACGCCCTTCCGCCGAAAAATCGCCCCGCACCATTTTTGGCCCCTTGGTGTCCATCACTTGCGAATAAGATGCCGAACCGCGTGCCACGTCGAGGAAAGCCGCCGGATCAAGGCCCAGAGACTTCGCGAACACGAGGCCCTCGGCCAGCGCCAGTCGATTCAGGCCAAGAACGAGATTGACCGCCAGCTTGGCGCGACCGCCGGCACCCACCTGTCCCACGTGAAAGCGGCGGGCGAACAATGTGTCGAGTATGTCCTTCGTTTCGACAGCGATCACAATGTCGCCCCCAATAAGTGCAACCCCGTCACCACGGCGCACCTGATCACTTGTGCCCGAGACAGGCACATCCAGATAGCGGATGCCGCGCGGGATAACGCGCCGTGCAAGTGCCGCCACGCGGTCGGGATCGCATGTGCTCATGCACAGCACGATTTTTCCCGAGCCATCGCCAATCGCCGGCAAGATCTTGTTTTCGATCACATCCTCAACCTGCTCGGTGTTAAGCACGGCGACGATGATGCAATGCGACGGATGGGCCAGCTCGGCAACGGAGGACACAGGTGAACCGCCGATTTCGGCAAGCCGATTGCGTCGGGCAGGATCTATGTCAAAACCGATAACTGGAAACTTCGCGTCGATCAGACGCTGCGCGTAGACCTCGCCCATCAGCCCCAGGCCGACGATGCCAACCGGAGCGCGTGTCGCGCGCTCATGCATGCGCATAGTCCCAATAGAGCTCGCGCGCCTTGCGATAGAGCGGCCCTGGCTGCAGCGAGCGTTCATCGATACGAATGACCGGTATCACCTTGGAATAATTGCCCGAAGAAAAAATTTCGTCGGCGTTCTGAACGTCACGATAGCTCAACGCGGTTTCAATTACGCTGACGCCGGCCTCGCGCAAGAGCTTGATCACCCGTTGACGGGTAATTCCGTTGAGAAATGTTCCGTTCGGCGCAGGTGTAAACACGAGCCCGTCCTTTGCGATGAAAATATTGGCAGTCGCGAGCTCGGCCACATTGCCGAGAAGGTCGAGCACGACACAATTTCCATAACCACGTGCATTCGCCTCAAGCAACGCGCGCGCATTATTTGGGTAGAGGCAGCCGGCCTTGGCGTTGACCGGCATGCATTCAAGGCTCGGTTTGCGATACGGAGACAACGTGATCGAAAAACCCTCCGGCTTGCGCATTGGTGCTTCGTAAAGACTCAAGCACCATTTTGTCGATTCCGGATCGGGGGCGACCAGCAAGCTCCCACTGCGCTCTGCCCAATACATCGGGCGGATGTATAGGGCTGCGTCCTTGTCGAACCGTTTGCTGCCGTCCCGTGCAAGGCCCATCCACGTTTCTTCCGAGACCAATGGCTTGAGATGCATTGTTTCGGCAGAGGCGTTGACCCGCGCGCAATGCAGATCGAGATCCGGCGAAACGCCCTCGAAGGTTCGGGCGCCGTCAAATACCGATGAGCAGAGCCATGCGGCATGATCGCGTACTCCCATAATCGGGATATTGCCTTCGTGCCAATCACCTTCGTGAAAGGTCCAGGTCTTCGACCAAGGCTGCCCCGGCATTCTGCATCTCCATATCTGTCAGGCGAGGCCCTGACCCGCGTCTCCATGACGAGCTTTCATCCGACCAGAGACGTCATCGGTTGCCGGGCCGGCCCGCCAAGTTTCGAGCACGATCTTACGCCATCACTGGCGGAAAGAGCTATCCGGCCCGCGATGGGGGAAGTCGATGTCAATTTTTATCTTCGATGCTTATGGCACGCTCTTCGATGTGCACGCTGCCATTGCACGTCACCGCGACCAGGTAGGATCTGACGCCGATCGCATCTCGGCGGTCTGGCGAACCAAACAGCTCGAATACACCTGGACGCTTACACTTGCCGGACACTACAGGGATTTCTGGTGGGTCACCGAGCGCGCACTTGACTACTCGCTCACTCTGATTCCGGGCATAGATAAATCGGTGCGCTCCAAGCTACTGGACGCTTACTTCACGCTTGACGCATTCCCCGACGCGCGCTCGACCCTACGCGCACTGAAAGGCAAAGGGCGAGAAACCGGCATTCTGTCGAACGGTTCGCCTGCGATGCTGAAGGGTGCGGTGGAAGCAGCCGGCATAGGTAGCGATCTCGATGCAGTCCTGTCTGTCGACACGCTGAAAATGTTCAAGCCGCGGCCCGAGGTCTATCGTCTGGTCACCGACCGTTTCAGATGCAAACCTGGCGACGTGACATTTGTATCGTCCAATCGGTGGGACGTAATGGCTGCTGTGTCGGTTGGTTTCAGGGCGTTGTGGGTCAATCGTACCAATGTACCTGACGAATACTTAGACTTTCCGGCAGCGCAGACGCTGCGCGATCTTGGCAGCCTGGCTGAATACGCCTAGCACTTTGGTCGCAGTTCCACGCACTGGCGCTATCGGGTTTTGCGGCCTATATGGCGCGTTGCATCCCCCCTCTCACGCGTTCCCATGCAATCGATTATTTCGATCAGAAATCTCTCAAAAAGCTACGCGTCGGGTTTCCGGGCTCTGAAAGGAGTCAATCTCGACATTCGGCGTGGCGAAATATTCGCTCTGCTTGGACCCAATGGCGCGGGCAAGACCACGTTGATCGGGATCATCTGCGGAATCCTGGTGCCGACCGAGGGCAAGGTCACGGTCGGTGGTCACGACATCATCGCAGACTATCGAGCTGCCCGGTCCTTGATAGGGCTCGTGCCACAGGAATTGCACACCGACGCCTTCGAGAGCGTGTGGGCGACCGTGTCGTTTAGTCGGGGGCTCTTCAACAAGCCGAAAAACCCGGCCCATATCGAAAAGGTGCTGCGCGCACTGTCCCTTTGGGACAAGAAAGA
>JBKPLN010000156.1:0-1660 GCA_046731635.1 Pseudomonadota bacterium
CCTATGATCCGGTTTAAGGCGCTCAAAATAATGCGGGGGGCAACGATGAATATTGCTGGCCTCGCTTGCCGCTAATGGCGTCGAGTATGATCGCTCCCAGATCGTTGCCGATCTCAACTTCAAAGGATGGCATCGGCACGAAGGCATCCACTCGACCTATTCGATAGTCCGTTCATTCTGACCGCCGCGACCCTTGAAGCCCCTGCGGCGGTTGCCCGGCCATCGCGCCGTGTGGTTTTGGTCCCGAGCACACCTCGGGGCCTTTTCATTTCGCCCACAGAAAGCCGTGGGTGCGTTTAAATGCCCTCGACCATATTAGCTCCGGGCCTCTGGAGAGATTCGGCAGCAGATGATTAAAAAGCGGGAACACGAAGAAGCCGACTTCCGGCGGATACCGACCGCGCACTTTACGGCGGAACAAAACTTTTAGTGTAGCCCGCTCAAGTTTGAGCTCGGCGATCCGCCACCGGGTCGAAGCGCGTTGGCGCAGCGAAACCAAACCTAAATTCGTTCGGTCAGTAAAAGCCCGCCAACTAAGCCGCACTGCGGTGAATGTCCGAAGGTCGCTGACCCGAGCCATCATTCAGCCGCCACCACCATTCCCGTGACTCGTTCCGGGTGAACGCGCTCTCGGTGCGCCGCCCCGGCAACGATCTACCCTCCACCACGGCCTTGAAATCGGCTAACTGCTTTTCGGCCAGTTCAGTACGCAGGCGACGCAATTCCAAATCAGAGGTCAGTGCGTCCATGAGGCGTCTGCTGTCTATTATTGCAATAGATGGTGCGCCTAGCGGTGCACTGATTCAGTAAACAAATAGTTAATAGATTGCAGACATTGTTCATTGAACTACTCAGCCAGTGACCTAATCAGCCACTGACCTAATGGGTCATATACGCCCATTTCACAGTGCAATCGGCATGTCCGCTTTACCCCCGAAAGCGGACATGTGCGGTGCAACTAGGGATGTCCGCTTTGGGCCAAAAGCGGACATCAGAGACGTGCAGACTAATCGATCATTTTATCCGCGCGTGCGAGTACCGTCAGTGGCAAGGCGAGGCCAAGTTTCTTGGCAGTCTTGAGGTTGACAGTCAGCTCAAAGGTGGTCGGCTGCTGCATGGGCAGGTCGGATGGCCTGGCGCCTTTGAGGATCTTGTCGATGTAGGTCGAAGCTCGCCGAAACAAGTCAGACGTATTGGGCCCGTAGGACAAAAGCGCTCCGGCGTCCATCAGCCAGCTCGCGACTCCAACGAGGACGAGCTTGTTCTTTTCGACAAAATCCCCGACTCGCTGCCGGTTTCGAAATATAAGCCGAGAGCCGAGAACGATAAGGGCCTCCGCACCCTCGCCCGATGCAGCCTGGAATGCTCCATCAAAATCGCTTGGCTGCCGCACCTCGAGCGATTGGAGTTGAACGCCCAAAGTGCCCGAAGCGCGCTGAGTTTCTCGAAACTCGGGATCGACATGATTGGGATTCCATAGAACGGCAACGCGGGATACCTGTGGCACCGCCTCCTTAAGGAGTTCGACTGACTTTCCGGCCAGCATATCGTGTACATAAGTGAGGCCGGTGATGTTTCCTCCAGGGCGGCCAAGACTCGCGACTAGACCACTTGCAACGGGATCGTTGCTGACCACGACCACGACCGGAATGGTGTTGGT
>JBKPLN010000157.1:0-7341 GCA_046731635.1 Pseudomonadota bacterium
TCAAAGTACACCTGCGAGGGCGAAGATGTCTCGCCGCCACTGACGTGGGAGGGTGTCCCCAACAGCGCCAAAAGTCTCGTCCTGATTGTCGATGATCCTGACGCGCCCGATCCGAAAGCACCCAAGATGGTTTGGGTACATTGGGTCGTCTACAACATGCCGCCCGATACCAAGAGCTTGCCCGAGAACGCAGGCAAGGCACGGTTGCCGCAAGGCGCTTTACTTGGGCTCAATGATTTCAAAAAGACGGAGTATGGCGGCCCGTGTCCGCCGATCGGCCGGCACCGTTACTTCCATAAGCTCTACGCGCTCGATGTCACGCTCGATCTAAAAGGCGCGACGAAATCGCAGATCGAGCGAGCAATGCGGGGCCACGTACTGGCCAATGCAGAGCTCATCGGCACGTACCAAAAGTGTGATCGGTAGCCACGGAACGCCACGCATAACCGCCGCAGAAGGTTGTCGGCTTCGGCATGTCCGCTTTGGGCCATAAGCGGACATCGCGACACTTATTCGATCACCTCGTCGGCAATCGCAAGTACGCCCGACGGAATTGCAAGGCCGAGCGTTTTGGCGGTCTTAAGGTTGAGCACAAACTCGAATTTGGTGGACTGTATGACTGGTAGGTCGGTTGCGGCCTTGGCCGCGAGCGCCGCATCGGTGCTCCCCACGAAAGCGGACATCAAAGACGCAAACGGAATGTCCGCTAAGGACATTCAATGATGACGCAAGCGGGGGCAGAGGTGAGCGCCGCCGCTGACCCTGATATAATAATTAGTGGTCAAGGTGGATATTCCACCTTGAAACAGTACAGAACTCGCGCCATGAAAACTAAAACGTGTCCAGACTGCAATGGTGATGGCGTGGTCGATAAAGGCACGGACGATGAGCATCAATGTCCAATGTGCGGTGGCAGCGGTGTCGTCCCTGATGGCGACGACTCGCGGGTGACCAGCAGTCGGTCCGATACCCGACATTCCGCCATTCAATTTTAGTTACTGTTCGTCGCCGGTCGTCGCGGCAGAATGACGATGCGGATGTGGCCGATGGAAGTCGCCAATAAGCGAGCCATCATTAAAATAAACGATGTCGGGCCGCTCAAACCGGGTCGCGTCATCGCCTTAAACAAACAGACGATGCGCTACTTTGATCCAACCCTGCAACGCGGCCTCGTCCACAGCATGAAGATTACGCTGTTGCCCGGCGACGGTTGGGCACCCGGCCCGATTGATGGGTGAAAATAAATGACTGGATGAGAGCACTAGCACCTTCGCATTGAAGGTTGGGGCCGCGCAGACGGCATCAAGCGTGGTTGCGTATTTGCTCAATGTTTCCTAACTCAGCTTCAGTAGGTGCCACTGAGGCAACGGAGGGCTGCGTCGGCCAGTGCGGTCTCTCTTCAAAAATCAATTTCATTTTTTTCCCACAGTCCTCACACTCGAAAATGCACATCTCTCCCTTTAACCCGGCGGGTAGCGGCGAATGCCAGACCGCACGGGCTTTCTCTCCGCACCGTGAACAAGCAATCGGATTGATATGGGCCAGCGCGATAAATTTAGACGCGACCCGTCGCGGCGGCATGACGCTACTCCCAAGCACGCCTACCGGTACTCCAATAATCCTGCCTCTATACTTTGTGGATGGCTAGTGAAATGTGATGGCTGGCACAGAGAGAGCAACTCGGGCCTCCTATTCTGCCGGCATCATGGCTCCGCGGAAGAAAACCCTGGAAGAGCTAAAAAGGGAGGCGATTGCCGAACTTGAGCGTCGTGGTTATGAGGTTCGCGGCAAGACACCGGCGCAAATCAGACGAGCACTTAGGCGCCGTCCTAAGAAGCCAAAATCATAAGCGACTCAAATCTCTAAGCTCGACCGGTGAAAAGCGGGGATAACTCTCATTTTCTCATTAGAAAAGACCACTGTTTGTGCGGTGCCGGAGTCGAGAGCGCGCCCTGAACGGGGTCAACGGCAGCCATGTCTGCTTGGGCCAATAGCGGACATAACCGAACGTTTGTCTCAAATCATGCGGCGCGTTCAACGCGCGCGTCAATTTCGCCGCGAAGCATCCCGAAATCGATTGGCTTGGTGAAAAGCGCCTCGGCCCCGCCTTCCAATGCTTTGCGCTTGGTCTCGGCATCGCCATAGGCGGTAATCATAATGACCGGAATATCAGGTCGAGCCGCCTTAGCCTTGGGCAGCAATTCCAGTCCGGTCATCCCCGGCATGTTGATGTCAGAGAGGATTAAAATGATTGAAACGCCTGCCGCGTCGTTGATGCGCCGAAGCGCCGCCTCGCCGGATTGAGCAAATTCCATCGTAAAGCGACCCAAGCGAAGATCACGACGGAATTGCTGGCGAAACAGCATCTCGACGTCCGCCTCATCATCCACCACGAGTATAAGAAGATTCACGAATCGCCCCCTGACGTTAGGGGCAACGTAACGACAAAATTATCCAGTTTATGTGACGCAGGTCACACACGGCGGATTTGGTTTGAGGGGTCACAACATTGTTCGTCACCGGGCATCCGAACTGTGGACCTGCGCTGGGAACAGGTGGACCTAAATGGCGGCGTCCCATACGCTCGCGGAGTCAAACTGGGCACTCCGACCACCCACCCCTGACAGGACGTGAGCTCCCGCGCCCTGCGATCTTTGGCGGACTTTTTGAGATGCGAGAGCGGACACGGTCGTTTTGTCGGCGATCGCGCCGGCTCGACAGTGCGCCGACGCATGATAACAGAAATCTAAAAATGAAACTCCTCTACGGGGAGTTTTTCATTTCAGCTTCCCGCAGGTGGTTCACACGTTTATGTCATATCACCACAATGCCTTCCTATAAGATCGACATCGCCCGGCATATCCGGGAGATGTCGTATGCCGTTTTAGTATCGTTCACCAACCGGCTACACCCAAAGACGATTTTCGATCGGAGCTAATGCGCCGATTTGATCTGTGGCGCGTCGCTGCCGACATAGTTCGGCGTTTGCGCGAAGCTGGAATTAGTTGCGAAATGGATGACGATTTCCAAACCCGCCATTAGTCCTGTCTTCGTATTCGCTTTACCCCCGAAAGCGGACATGTGCAGTGCAGCTAGAGATATCCGCTTTGGGCCATACGCAAGGGATCGTTCGCCGGATTGTCCGCACGAATGCTAGCACCCGCTGCCACTCGCGCAGTAGATGGGACATTCTAATGAACCGAAAGGTCATTGTTGCTATTTTGCTGGTCGCCACCGTACCGGTGTGCGCACATGCTCAAAAGCCGAAGGTGAGCAAGGCTGACGCAGAGAAAGTCGTCACAATTATCAGGAGCGACAAAGCTAAGACCCAAACCTATTGCGAAATAGGTAGAGCAGGCCAAAGACAACAAAATAGCCGATGAATTGTCCGAGAAAATTGACCGACTGGAGGAAACCCTCGGCCCGGAATATGTCGCACTGATGGATGGGCTTCAGGACATCGATCCGGAAAAAGACAAGCTCGGCCAGGAGATCATTTCGACATTGGCAGCACTCGGCAGGCTGTGTACGAGATAAGTTTCGAAAACCGAAGGCGCGACACAGTCACCGCAAGACAACGACCTTAGTACCCACGCTCACGCGTGCATACAGGTCCATAATGTCTTGGTTGTACATGCGAATACATCCGTGCGAGACGAACCCGCCGATCGATCCCGGATTGTTCGTGCCGTGGATGGCGTATTGACCGCCACCGCTAAGTGTCAGCGCTGCCGCACCCATCGGGTTGGAAGGACTGCCGCCCGGAATGACCGGAGCCGCCCGGGAACGGTCCTTCCTGATCGAGTCGGGGGCCTGCCAGGCGGGGCTGATATATTTGCCGTCGATGGATGACTGTCCGGTCCAGGCCATGCCCGCTTTGCCGACCCCGACCCGATAACGGATCGCCTGGCCCTCGCCTGTTACGTAATAAAGGTGGCGCTCATTCGTCTTGATCACAATAGTTCCAGCCGAATAGCCATTCAAGCGAACCGTTTCCCGGGCATGTTTGATGTCCCGCTTGACCGTCTGCGGTTTTGCAATGTTCTGGTCAATCTGTTCTTGCTTGGCAGCGAGCTGCTCTTGCGCGGCGGCTGCGGGCGCGGTGGGCGCTGGTGCAGTCTGAGTGACAGGCGCTGGTTGCGGTGGCGAATTTTGCAGCGGCACCTGACCGACAGGCGTAACGCCGGATTGCTTTTCGGCAACGGCGACGTCGTTCGGCGACTTCGCGGTCGAGACACGCTGAGACTGCCAGACAAACGGGGCTGCGACACCGATCAGAGTCGCTATGAAAATAGCAAGAGTTAGGAATGTTCGTCTGCCAAATGATTGCCTAAGGCTCGCCAACCAATCGCGGGCCAAGATGAAAATGCTAACCAGAGTGGTGGATTGCCTGCCAAACGACTGACTAAAGCTCGTCAACCAATCGCGGGCCAGAATGAAAAAACCAGCTAGAGTGGCGGACGGCCTATCAAATGACGGCCTATAGGTCGCAAACCAATCGCGGGCCGCTATAAAAAAGCCAGCCAGAGTGGCGGACGGCCTGTCAAATAATGGCCTATAGCTCGCGAACCAATCGCGGGCCGCTATGAATAAGTTAGCCAGAGTGGCGGATGGCCTGCCAAATGACGGCCTATAGCTCTCCAGCCAGTCGCGGGTCGATGTGAAAAAGCCAGCCAGAGTGAGGTTTGTTCGCCTGCCAAACGGACTGTCGCTCGCCATTTGATCCCGCTCAGACGCGCGGATCGATGGCTCTACTAGCTGTAGCCCGGCAGAAAAGTTAGATCCTTCCTGAACCTTGATGCACTGATTGGATGAATCGCCTCTGCTGACGAGTGCGATCTCGTGCGCCAGGGCCTCAAGCTGCCTCATTAACTCAAGAGTTTTTGCGGACGGCGCCAGTGTAGTCTGATTAACGGCCGCCGGTTGCGGCGCTGCATCTGGCCAAGGCGCGTTTAGCTCGGCAGGGTTGACACCAATGGCCAGCTCCGTCGTCGAGAAACGACGCTGATCGTTCCGAGATGGACTCTGAAAGGAATCCATTGACTTTCCGGCACCGATCCACTGTTGAAAGGACGTTTTTTATCGCCCTTACTGACGAGCTCAAACGTCGGTGCGTTATGCCTCTTGGAGTTCTAGCGGCAACTCCGCCAATATTAGGGGTACGAATGCCAACCTAACCAGCACCCCAGCACCACTGGCGTATTAGGTTTAATGTGTGGCCGACCGGCGACACGATTCTCGGCTGACAGCCCAGACATTTTCGCCAGGTCCGCTCCCCCCAAACGCGGGCAACCATATTGCGAAATCGGCGACATGACTGATGATAGGGCGGCCCATTACAACTGCATTTAAAAAGGGGGGCACTATGAAGCGACTTATTCTACTGCTTGTCGCCGCAGCTTTTGTTGCATCACCGGCTGGAGCTGCCACGAAGCAACAAAAGGACAAGCAGACCACTGAGGCCGAGGACATAGCTAAGCAGCACGACAACACCAGACGCGCCCTCAGGGACGCGCTCCCGCTGGTGCTGCCAACGTGGTCGGCATGAACCTTGACCAGACGAAGGACCAGAAGAAAAAGAAGTAAGAGAGACTTCTGCGAAGATTACTCAGCGGACAAAAAGACAGGCACCGCGTGAAGCATAATGCCTGGCGATGCGCGATCCGTGCGGGGGCCGCCATCGGTATCGGGCCGGATGGCAGCCCCGCGCCCAGATCGTCCTCCTGTGCAGAGAGGACACGGAAAGGTAGTCCCGCTTGATCCAACGCGACGGTACGACTTTGCTTCTTGCACAAATTTGGTCGGCGGTTGCAGACGCGCAACAGGCCGCGCCCTCGTGAAAATACGCAACCAATGTCGCTATTGGGGGGTAAAGCGGACATGAAAATAGTTACAGCACTCTCGGCAAATCAGGGAAACGAGCGCCGCATGGATGGTTCATATTGTGCGCTTTGCTTCTTCGGACAGTCGGCGGTGAATCCTAGAGCGTAAAAATTCAATAAATAACCATCTCCTGTGACCTACATCACACTCTGAGGCGCCCGAGTCAGCCAGGCTTGCAACCACGTGAGTCCCACCATCAAAGGGGGGCCGCATGCCTGTAAGAAGAGTGTTTGTCAGTGCGCTGTGGATTCTGACCGTCGCGTCTTTGGTGATGTTGCCAAAGTTCGTGGTTAGTCGGAATCAAGATACGCAGATGGAAACGTGCGACCCGATGCCTCCGGTTCAACGCGCTATGTACCGCCATGCTAATTGCCGGATCGGCGATCCTTAGTGCGCAACTCTGACCGGCAGGAAACGGGCCTGGCTACCTGTACAATAAAGCGACGGCTGCATTTGGGACAGTGAACGGCACGTCGAGCTTGCCAATCAGATCAGCAAAGATGATTGCGCCGTCGCGGGGCATAGTGACTAAAAATTGGCTCGACGGCGCTCGCAGTGAAGCGCGCCCTTTCAGTTCCCCGACATGGTACGCGCTCGTGTGAAGTCGCAATAGGCGAAGCTCAATCCTGCAATCGAACCGCGGAAGCTTTCGGCGTTCGTCCGTTCCAAATAAAAGCATGGCTGGAGTGCTGCGCGGGGCAGCGACGCGCAGACTCGTTCGCCCTCGACCCGCAATGTACCAACTGGCATCGTACCGTAGCGCATTAGTCCTGCACGAGGTTGGATCGAGCCCTCTACCGAACCGTCGGCATGGACGCGGGCCATCCCGCGTGTCCCATCAAAGCAGGCGTAGCCAAATAGCTTTTCAACGACGAATTGGCTTGCCTCGCTTGCGGTCATTTCTCCGGCAATCGTGGGCAAAGCGGTTGTCAGCCCGGCGACTAACGCAACGGCACGAAGCATGGTTGTACCTCCGTCAACTCCGCCACCAAGCTTAAAACACGGCGCTCATCGGTATGTTCCGCGTGCAATTGCGTACAAGCGGATAGGGACCACTTGCTCTTCGTTCCTAACCCGCCTTGCAGACTCTTGGAGTTGGACCTTAGGCCAATGCCGGCCTGTGCTGGCCGTCACAGTCAGCCGTTTCCGATTCCCGGAAGCTAATTACGTGAAGGCTATCGGGGGTTGCCTTCATGGCCCCGCCGCAACTCGCAGTCTCCTTGTGCCGGTTGCCGGCGGGGTCGATTTTAATGTGATGGCCGTCACAGCAGCCGTTTCCAAATCAGTAAAGTCGTTATTGTGAACTTCCTCCATCCGACTTCCCCTGCCGGCAAATTTTGGTCCCCTCGTCTTTGCCGGCGGTGTTTTTTGCACAGCAAGAAAGGGTCCCATCAATAGCGCGAGTGGCAGCGGGCGCCTTCGGATTTTTGAGACTTAGCTTGTACACAGCCTGTCGAG
>JBKPLN010000158.1:0-1405 GCA_046731635.1 Pseudomonadota bacterium
GGACAGAGGTGAGTTAAATGCGCCTCCGCTCTGCAGTACTGGCAAGGAATCGGCGTGATGTAACCCGACAACGGTGTGAAGGCTACGGATGGCTGGTGTGGTTGCGGCATGGCACACTCCCTGACTGGAACAGGCGGGAGCGCAATTGGTCTCTCAGTCACCGATGCCTGCAGGCAGAGCCTTGGTCGGTGATGTTGAATGGTAATTCCTGAAGTGAAATATCGTCGGTCGGGTTCCCGACTTAGTAAGCAGCTCAATGTCCGCTTTTGGCTGTGTGTACCGAAAACTCTATCCGCGTTGATGAGATGAGGGAATCGCCTAAATTGATGGCATGACGCCGAGCCACGTCCGCAGACGGGGCATCAAGTACCGCTACTATCTGTCCGCCGCCCTGCTCCAGGGCCAGCCGGAACGAGCCGGAGCCGTTAATCGTATTCCGGCAGCCGAAATCGAGGGCTTGGTCATAGAATCTGTTCGCGATCACCTCAATCAATCCGCGGAGATTGCGGACGCGGTCCTCATCAACACCCACGTTGCCAGGATCGAAGTCCAGTCGGATCAGTTGGTGATCGAGCTCGCCGACGCTATCGGCTCCAAGCGGTCGCGAAGCCGCAATGTGTTGAAGGTACCCTGGCACAAGACGCCGCTCAAACGGCGCCGTGAGATACTCGTGCCCGAGTCTGCGCGCCCGCAAGACGCCCGCGCAATGCGTTCCGAGAACCGCGCTCTCCTGATCGCCTCGATGGCCCGCGGGCGCCGCTGGCTCAACGAGCTCATCGCGGATCCGACGGCAAACACGACGAGCATCGCGACGCGAGACGGCTGCAGCGTCCGCAAGGTCAACATGACGATCTCGCTTGCCTTCCTCGCCCCCGATCTCGTCAAGGCTGCGATCGAAGGACGCCTTCCGCATGGCATGGGAGTTGTCCGCCTCGCCGACCTGCCTGCCGAATGGTCCCGCCAGCACCAGATGCTCGGGCTTCCGGCGCAATAGCTCCCATTCGAACCGAGTCTCTGCCGAACAGTGGTCTCCGTTGCCGGGAAACGGGATTTCCAGGGCGGAGAAAAAAGCCCCCATAGGTCGCCAGAACCACAGATCAGCGGTCTCAGAGACCAAGTGGTCGTACAAGAACCCCGCCAAATCGGGGCATCTCGCACGCCTTCAGGAAATCTCCACAATTGCGAGAGTGCGTGGTGGGCCCGGGAGGACTCGAACCTCCAACCAGACCGTTATGAGCGGCAGGAAGGCTCGCGATCTAGGCAGAAGCAGCATGTTTTCAATGATTTTCATGCACACTCGCGAACAGTCGTGACGGTTGTTTCTGGGGCGAAACTGGTGCGGTAAGGCCCCGTTTTTCTGAGTGGGAGACGGCGGAATCGAACCCGCAAGACGGAACCAAAAGCT
>JBKPLN010000159.1:0-7221 GCA_046731635.1 Pseudomonadota bacterium
CCGTGTAGAGGCTGCCATCAAGGCTCGCGGCTATAATCTTCGTGCATTGGCTCATTGACCTAGTATTTTGACATTTGGAGCCGCGCCTATGCTTGGTCGATTTGCCGACCATTTCTCAACGTCACCGGTTTCTTTCGATGTCGTGCTGCCGGACAAGACGGTGCGGCGCTTCGGGGGAGGCGATCCAAGCTTCTGCGTCAGAATCAACAATCGTGCGGGTCTGCGGGCAATCGGCAGCATCGACGAAGGCAGGATCGGAGACGCCTATCTCGCCGGCGATATCGATATCGACGGTGACATGCTCCGTCCGTTTGAACTCAGGGGATCCATGAAGGATTTCCATCCCTTGGTCGCCGCTTGGCGGTTTATCCAACCTTTCCTGTTCGGGCAGGTCCATACAAACAAGCGCGCGATCAGCGCTCACTACGACATCGATCCGGTGTTTTTCCTGAGCTTTCTCGATCCGGAGACGCCATGCTACACGCAGGGGGTTTATGATGACCCAAGCGAGCCGCTCAGTTCCGCCACCCTTCGTAAGTTCAAGTACTGCTTTGAAAAGCTTGAGCTCAAACCCGGAGACCATGTTCTTGAGATCGGTCCGGGTTGGGGAGCGTGGTTTGAATACGCTTCGAAGCGCGGCGTTCAGTGCACCGGAATCAGCAACTCGCAAGCGTCAATTGACTACCTTAACGGCCGCAGCAAACAGCTTGGCTTCAGTTGGGACCTGATCAAGGACGATTTTCTGCAGTACCAGACCGATCGAAAATACGACGCGATCGTTATCATGGGCGTCATCGAGCACCTGCCGGACTATGGTCGGGTATTGAACAAGTTCACGGGGCTGCTAAAACCCGGTCGTCGGATCTTTCTTGACGGGAGCGCGTGCACGCAAAAGTACGAGCTATCATCGTTCATGGTCAAATACATCTACGGCGGCAATCATTCGTTCCTTGTGCTCCACGATCTTCTGGACAAAATGGCGGCAACTCCGCTGCGCGTTCAGGAAATGTTTGACGACCGCTTCAGCTATTTTCTCACGTTTCGCCAATGGGCGACCAATTTCGACCAGCACCGTGAGGCGGTGGTGGAGAAGTTTGGCGAGTTCAACTACCGACGTTTCCGGTTATATCTCTGGGGCGCGGCTTATGAGTTTCTGAGCCGAAGCCTCGACTGTTATCGAATGATCATCGCGTATCCCGCGAAATAATCAGAGCGCGTGGGTCAATACATTTCTCCGGTTTGCCTGTTGACATACAAACTCGCCGCACAGAAGCAACGTGAGCCTCTTTTCGCGTTGTCGGAAATATCGTGCCCCGGCTTGGCTCTGGAGCTGGGCGCGCATTGAGCTCGACGACGAGCGGGTCGGTTTCGCTTCTGCAATAGCCGGCGATCGCCCTGGCGAAATGAGCCAGCAAAGTCCCAAATTCATCGCGGGGAGGAGGCGGCGTGAGATCGCCCAGCACCCAGACGGTGTGGCAACCCTGGAGAACGCGGGCAACAGCCCGCAAGTCGTTCTCCAGCATTCTCTTGAAACGTTCGACGTTCGCTTCATGCCCATGCTCGTTGGCGGCAATCAGTGGTCCGATGCCATCAATGATCAGGATCTGGCACTCGCTCCACGGCCAGTACGAGATCGTCGTCGGACCCGGGTCGTTAGGGAAGTCCTCCCCGGTGGCATTCGCGGAAAATTCAAGCAGGGAATCAAGGCCGAGGTAGCGGACTTTATGGTTCTTGAATGCAAACTCAGTTCCGATTCCGGTCGCCATGGGCGTTCGACCCGATCCGATCGGTCCCCCAATGACGACCTGGCATGCCTTCGTAGAAGGCGGTGCGCCACGATCGATTAATTCTTGCAAGACCTCAGCGTCCGCTTCCTGCACGGTCTGTGCGGCAACGTCGGCAAGACGGAACAGATACGGCAGTGACGCCTTCTGCCAGATTATTTTCTGCCGCAACCACCATGGCGCCAGAACAATTGCGACTGCGGCCACTAGCAAGCCGACCAGCAAGGCCGGCATGAAGTGCAAGTGAAATGCAAATCCAAGGACGCCGCCAAGTGCTATGTAGGTCGCGGCTATGAGAGCGTTATAGCCCAGCAATCTGGAGTCGAGCGGGAAACGGCCGGTCGCTTGTTTCACGGAGCTGTTGTATGCGCACCATTCCCAGATCACCGCAACGGCCACGACGATGATCAGGCCAAACCAGATTCCTGTGTTGTACTCCCACTTGTCAGCGAACCCCAGGCGCACCATGACCCAACCGCAAAGCGCGGTGGCAATAAAATTCAAAATGATGCCTATGCAAATGTGACCGAACTGATCGGCAAGCCACATGTACGAGTAGGTGGCTGCGGACTGCACTTCCTTGCCATAGGCATCAGCCCAAAACTGTAGCAAAAGATCCTTTGAGGTCAGCTTTGGAGGAGTCGGCCCGCCGGCGACTGTTTTGGAGTTCACGACGTACTCCTTCGCTCGTTTGCCCGGAAGAGTTTACCTCGAACGGTCAAATTAGAAGCAATCATATATTTTCTCGTCACAAAAGAACGAGTGACTGCCGGATTTACCGTCAAGCCGAACTTATTTTTCCTGATCGCCAATATAAAAATCTCGGGCCTCCATAGCAGTTAAAGTCTCCAGCATGTTCAGCTATTCTGATAGTGCCCGCCACGAGGATCTTCTGGCGGGCACCAGGTTCGTTGGGGGAAAGCATGGAATTTCTCAAGCATACGGAATGGCCCATGTGGTTCGGCTATGCGGCCGTAGCGTCCAGCGTCATCACGTGTGCGATGAAAACGATGATTCCGCTGCGAATTGTCAGCATGACATGCAACGCGCTTTTCATCGTTTACGGATTCTTTAGCGGAATTTATCCCACGCTTATTTTGAACCTCATTCTTCTGCCCCTTAACACCTTGCGCCTCCAGCAGATGAGAAAGCTCATTCAGGACGTCGAAGCCGCATCATCTTATGGCGAAACATCAATTGATTGGCTGAAGCCATTCATGTCGCGCAGCAAGTTCCGCAAGGGCGCTATCGTATTCCGCAAGGGCGACCCGGCTGATGCAATGTATTACAGCGTCAGTGGTCGATATCGACTTCAAGAGATGGGAATCGAACTTCCGACCGGCCAGGTTTTCGGCGATCTGGGGCTTCTCGCGCCCGATAACCGTCGTACCCAGACAATTGAATGCATCGAAGACGGGGAGGTGCTCACCGCGACTTATCAGCAAGTCAAGGAACTGTACTTCCAGAATCCGCAGTTTGGATTTTATTTCCTCCGCCTGACGACTGAACGTCTGTTTGAAAACATCGCGCGTCTGGAAAAGGAACTGGCGAAAAAGAATGAAATGCTTGCGGGCCTGAATCAAAAGCCGGCATAGGGACCGCGTGCGACACGATCTTCGTCTCGGCCTTTCAAGTTCTACAGAAACGTGAGCTCAGCCTCTCAAATAGTTGACTTGCGTAACCGTCTGGGTCCTAACCGACCGGGGCGGTGTAAGATAGAACCAACTTTCGTAAGCGCGTATTGAAGAGACAAAGCGGCGAAGCTCGAGTGTTCGATCCGCAATCTCACGCAGGCCGGGGCGTGTCTTCGATTATCGACCACGGCTTTTGCCGGTGAACTTCGAGGTGACTATCGAAGGAGCTCGTCGCCCCTGCCGGTCGATCTGGTGAACGAAAAAAATAGGAATTAAATTCGCATAGAGTAGAAAAGAGAGAGCCGGTCCGCACACAATCCGCCAGCCTAGGCGCGCTGCGCGGCGTTCTCGTGGATAGCGGCCTCGGGTTTCCCTGGCAGCATGTAAGTTCTCGTCTGCTTGCACGAATAGCAAACGAAAGTATTTCGTTGCATGTTCCGTACCACCGGATGCGGCGTCACGGCAACATGCACCATGCTGGTCCTGCACCGAGGACAGATCGCCTCGTTATTGATTGCATCAGAAGCAAACATTGGGTCCCGCTTATCGTTTTCGGGGCATGCGCGAGCAATTCTTCACGCCACCCAACAAGTTAAACGAGGAAGTTTAAGAATTCATTCACGAGCAAACGGCTTGATTTTCAAGCCCAATTAATCGGTACGCGTGCGGAAACGGTCTGAAGACCGCTTCGCAACAAGTATTCCCAATCGCCGTTCGACAGCAGGCGGGCAAACTTGCCCGCCTCCAGCGACGCTCAGATCAAGTCAGTACGCATCAAAGTGCTGGCTTGGAAGCGAATTAACATCGACTGTCGTATGCATCGCCCCAGGATCCACCAGAGCGCGCGCTGCTTCGGGCGAACCCGCGGTGGCATGCGGGGTGGGACGGAAACTCAGTCCCACGATGATGATTGCGATTGTCGCGACGGCTACGGCTATTAAACGCATGTATCCCTCCATTGCTGGGATCAGTTGGGGCCATGGCCTTTAATCTCTGCGACCTTTCGTATTAGAGCTGTGGTGGCTTGATCGATCCTCTCGAACTCAGGGCGCACGAATTGTCCAAGATGTGTCAAGCGGACGATCGTTTTGCTTCGCTCGAACAGCAAGCCGCCGAATTCGCTTTCCAGCGTCTGGATTGCGCGGGTCAGCGATGGTTGCGCGATACCGCAGCGTCGCGCGGCCCGGGTGAAGCTTTTCTCCTCACACAGCGCGAGGAAGTAGGAAACCTGGTGCGTCTTGACCGGCATCTCCCGCCTATCGATTCGCAAGCTGCATCGCATCCGAGATGAACGGCGATGCGATCGCAGCTCCGAGCAAGAGGACGTAGAAGACAAGCCAGATCGTGGCGACTACGCTTTCACCACGGTTCGACTTTTCGAAACGTTGCCAGCGAGACCCGCTTCCTGTCTTGATCGGTCGCATGGTCGGCCTCCAATGCTAACGTCCGCTACCATGCGTGCCGCCTTATAACGGTGAAGTAGCTCACATTTGCCGTGCGATTTCTTGCGCGTCCGGGATCCATAGACACAAGTAATAAGAAGACGGCCTATCGGATGCTTGAGGCTGCCCGCGCAATGACACGTTTTACCGCTTGTTTTGAGGTTTCGGCCAATTGGGGTGCCGGTGCTGTATTTTTGGCCTATGTTACGTTCATCTGACAGCGATTCTGGTGAGTTGTGATGCCTACGGGGGCGACTACTCAAACGCAGTCTGCCGACAAGCATGGCGTGCTTCGGTCCCATCCCTTTTTCAGGGATTTGGGCAGCACAGTCATTGACCGGTTGGCTCCCCGCGTCATTGCGACCAAAGTCAAGAAAGGCGCAGTCATATTCCGGAAGGGTGATATTGGCTCAAAGCTTTATGCCGTTCGGGCAGGCGCGGTCAGAATCAGCACTCCGTCCGATGAAGGGAAAGATGCGATTTTCAATTTGGTCGTTCCAGGCGAACTGTTCGGGGAAATTGCGTTTCTCGATGGCGGACAAAGGACCGCCGATGCCGTTGCCATTGAGAATTGTGAATTGCTGGTCATTGAGCGCCGGGATTTCATACCTTTGCTCAGAGACAATCCTGAAGTCGCTGAAAGATTGATCAAGGTATTGTGCGCGCGTATCCGAAAGACGAGCGAGCAGGTGGAAGACATTGTATTTCTCGGGCTGCCCAATCGGCTCGCCAAGGTCCTTCTGCATCTTTGTCAGCCCTCGTCCGACACCTCGCCCGTCAAAATTCATGTAACCCAGCGAGAAATAAGCCAGATGATCGGAGTTTCGCGCGAAAGCGCGAACAAGCAGTTGCAGGAATGGCAGCGCAAGAAATGGCTGAAACTGGAGCGCGGTGGCGTCGTGATTTTTGCGCCACATGCCTTGCGCGACCTGGTATCAAAGAGCTTGGCCTGATGAATCCCTGCGGCGGTTTATTCACCGCCGATAAAGGTGAGCGGCCGGGCGACGTCCTCCAGAGACTTGCGCTCGGCGTCGACGCCCCAGCGCCAGGCAATCCCCCCAGCGATGATCATCAGCGCTGAGCCAAGCAGATACCCCCAGAACACGCTGACTCGAGATCCCGTATCAATCAGGAGTCCGAACAAGGATGGTGCAAAGATGCCCCCGATCCCCGTTCCGACTGCATAAAAGAATGCGATCGCCAGCGCGCGAATCTCGAGCGGGAAGGTTTCGCTGACTGTCAGATAGGCCGAACTGGCCGCACACGAAGCGAAGAAAAAGATTATTGTCCAGCAGGCGGTCTGCGTCGTGGCGTCAATCGCGTTGCGCATGAAGAGCCAACCGGTCAGGGCCAACAGGACGCCTGACACGATATAGGTAAATGCGATCATTGGTCTGCGCCCGAGAGTGTCAAAGAAACGGCCTAGCAGCACAGGTCCAAGAAAATTTCCGACCGCAAAGGGGAGCAAGTACCAGCCAATTTGGTCGGACGCGATGCCGTAAAAGTCGGTGAGAATCAGCGCATAGGTGAAAAAGATCGCGTTGTAAAAAAAAGCCTGCGCCGCCATCAGGCTCAGTCCAACGAGAGTTCGGCGGCGATGATGTTTGAACAGTGTTTCCACCACCAGATGAAGTGGTGTCGACTTTCGACTGCGTAAGCGTACGCGGGGCAAACCTTGCGTCTGAGGAGGGAGCACAAAGCGACTTTCGATGTCGGCGACCACACGCTCGGCTTCAGTGACGTAGCCGTGAGTCATCAGCCAGCGCGGGCTTTCGGGGATCCAGAACCTCATCAAAAAAATCAGGCAGGCGAGCCCGGCACCGATCAGAAAGGCAAGTCGCCAGCCGAGATCAGGATCGATCACGTTCGGATCCAGCAGCACCAGGGAGCCGAGAGCGCCAATAGCGGCACCGATCCAGAAGCTCCCATTGACCACGAGATCGCTCCAGCCGCGCACGCGCGCCGGAATAAGCTCCTGAATTGCGGAATTGATCGCTGCGTATTCACCGCCGATTCCCGCACCGGTAAGAAAGCGGAAAAAGGCGAAGCTCGCGATGTTCCACGAAAACGCCGTCGCAGCGGTTGCCGTGAGATATACGGCGAGTGTGATGAAAAACAGTTTTTTGCGGCCCAGGCGATCTGTCAGCCAACCGAAGAACATTGCACCAAGCACCGCTCCGGCCAGATAGGCGCTGCTGGCAAGTCCGATATCCGTATTGGAAAAGCGCAGCGTGGAACTCTCTTTCAGCGCGCCGGCTATGCTACCGGCAAGCGTCACTTCCAGTCCATCAAGGATCCACGTGATGCCAAGCGCAGCAATAACGAGCGTGTGAAAGCGGCCCCAGGGCAGCCGATCAAGCC